>JAZOOM010000330.1:0-8243 GCA_045655025.1 Eubacteriales bacterium
GGCTGTTGGGGTGCAGTCGTGTGGGGGGTGCCGGGGGCGGAGCCCCGGCACAAAAAGCGGCAGGGGGGCGGTGGCGGAGGGGCTTTCCGGCAAGCCGCACCACGGACAAATGCTGCTTTAGCGGCATTTGTAGGCCGCAACCAGTAACTTCGAATAGTTGCCTGCTTTCGTGTTGCGGCGGCCTTCTGACGCGCGGCGGTAGCCGCAAGAAAATTGGCTATAACGAGAAACATACGGAACAAAGAAATTGCAAAAACCCTTTGGCTCACGGCAGTTTTCTTGCACCTACCGGTGCGCGTCAGGGCGCTCAAGGCCGCCCCCGACACCGCCGGCCATCGCATTTAGGTCAAGGGGGCGTAGCCCCCTTGACCCCCATCGTTACCGCAGAGGGAAAGTGGGTGGCCTTACCCCGATAAACCGCAATTTACATTTCCACCTTCCCATACGCGGCAATCAACTCCCGCACATACCCCGCATCCCTCATCCCGCTGACCGAATCCTCGGCGGCGAGATTGCAGGCGGCGGCACCCGAGGCGAATTCCAGGATCTCGGCGTCGGTGAAGCCGTGGTAGATGCCATACAGACACCCCGCGCAGAAGGAATCTCCCGCCCCCACGGTGCCCTTGATGTAGCCCGCGGGAAGCTTCAGGGAGGGAACGACGGTGAAGTCACCGTCCACAGAAAGGCAGAAGCCCGCCTCGGGGCAATGGACGATCACTCTTTGACCCACCCCGTGGGACAGGAGCAGCTCCATGGTGGCGCGGATATTCTCGGTGAGTAGCTTCCCTTCCCCGTCTCTGGGGGAAAGCCCCGATACGCCGCAAGCCTCGATCTCGTTCATGATGGCGTTGTCGGTATAGGGCATGGCGGCCAGAATGCGGGCGGCGAATTGGTCGTTCATGCTGCTCACCGCGTCCACCGAGGTGACGATCCCCTCCTCCTGTGCCGCCTTGAGGAAACGGGCCAGGGTGGTACCGTACTCGGGGTCGGGAGCGTCGAAGCCGTCTAGGAGGTGTATGTAGGCCACGTGGAGCATACGGCAATTGAGGGTGGTGAGGCTCACGTCCTCGGGGGTGAATTTGGCGTTTGCCCCCCGGTTGTGGAAGAAGGTGCGCTCCCCCGTGTCCCGCAGGGTCATGACGTCAGAAAAACCCGTGGGGGCAGTGGGATCCACCAGAATCCCCGTGGTATCCACGCCGCACCGCTGGAGCTCGCTCTGGGCGTAGCGGCCGCCCTCATCGTCGCCCTGTCTGCCGAGAGCCGACAGGGGAAGGGTGGGGTCGATCTTGGCCAGGCTGATGAGTGTATTGGGCACGCTCCCCCCCACGGCGCGGGACATGGCGGTGATGTTCACCAGCATACCCTTTTCGGGGAAGGACTCGATGATCTTGACCTCGTCGGTGAGGATGTTGCCCGCTACGGCAATGCCGTTTCGTGTCTCTGTATTGTGCATGACCGACCTCCGCATATCTTTTTCTCCATTATACCCCGTTTCCGAAAAAAAGTCAACGGGTTCACGCAAAAAAGAGCCCGAAGGCTCTTTCTTGTTTTACGTAATGGATCGCTTACTCGGCAGCAGCATCTTGGGAGGTTCAACCACCGCCGAGGACTGGGGCATGGGAGGCACGTCGTCCGTCGTGGCGCGGGAGAGGACGAGGATACCCACAAGGGAGCGGATAAGGTAGAGGATCGTAGCGATCACAGTGGACATAACACTCACGAGGATAACAGCCGGATCATCCGCAATGCGCAGGATCAACTCCCAGATCACGCTCACCAGCAGGGAGGCCGCAATAGTCGCGGCGGTCAGGACGGGCACCCACCAAAAGACTTTGCTCACACGGAGATGGCGAGTCAGACCCACGGTCAGCACCGCCAGCGCGGCGACGAAGAGAACCGTGAAGATCATGCTCAGCCAGCTTTGGACGAGGACTGTGAAAACCGTGAGGGACATACTCCCGCCGCCGATGATGCCTACGCCCGAGCCGCTTTGGGCTTTCAGTTGATAAATGCTTCCCATTACCTCCAAAATCCACATGGACAGCTTGCGGAGAACCACAATACCGAGGAGTCCCCGCGCGCCCCACAAGGCAGGCTTGCTCCGACCCAGAGCGGGCAGAAGGAGGCAGAGCGTCCAGATGCCCAGTACCGTAGCCACAGGAGAGAGCATCTGACTCATGGCTTGAAGATCGGTAATTTTCCTATAAGCCTCTGCAAACAGATCCGAGGTAAGGCGGCCTGCGGTAATGACCATCTCGGCCACAGACAGCCCGTGATCCAACGCCACGACACCAAGAGTGACCCATCCCAAAAGGATCGTTCCCTTGCCGAAGAGCTTTCCATGGGAGCATGCATTCCACCGCGCCGCGATAGACAGGAGGGGATAAATCAAGATCACGGCCAAGGCAACAGGGGCGGCGGCATGTAAAGGCTCCAGCACAAAGAAGCCCACCCGCATGGCTATGGACTGTTGAGAAAACGCTTCTCCATACGTGAGCCAAGATTGCCCGATCATGATCAAGATGGATACCAGCATGACCCCGAAGACCATCGCGGTATTCTTCAAGACACGGAGCGTGTAGGCCTTCCTGCCCACATGCAAAAACGGCTGATTGACGGATATTCCCCGCGTCCCCAGCGCGTAGCCCACAAACACCGTGGCCAGCGTGGCGAAGGAAAACACGAAATCAGTTTGGCTGGAAACAGCGGTCAGAAGATGCGTCATCCCGCACAGGCTTTGGACATATCCAAAGGGAGCGGCCAAAAGAACCGCCTTGCCGCCTGCGATCCAGCCTCGATCCACCACGTCGGGACGGGCTTTCATCATCAAAGACAGGATACCGCCAACGGTCAGCGCCAAAAGCCCCACAACCGTCACGGTGATCTCAGGAAATACGTTGTGCTTCCCGAGAAACAGGTCGGACAGGCTGAAGCCGTCCGCATATTTACTGGGAACCAGGAAAAAATGAAGCATCCCATAGATCAGCGCGTACAGGATAGCCGTTATGATCCCGATGCGGGACACCTTGGCCAGGTAGCGGCGGGTATCGTCAGAGTATTCCATAGGAGTCTCCTTTATGGGGTAGTGACTCCATTATAGCACAATGAGAGAAGTCTGTCAATAGGAGTGGGATATTCGGTCGGCATTGGGGACAAACGGTGCTTCCCCATTGAGATCCTGCGCCGAGAAGGAGATACTGCGGATGGTAGGGTCAGACTCGGTATGGTAGCGGTAGACCCCTGCGGCGGTGTCCATACAGCAGGTGTAGAGGGTGCGGTGGCACCTCCCCTCGGGGGTCATGACCGCCCCTGCCATGGGGGAGACGGCGGCGAGGATGGAGAAGAATCGAGTGTAGGGCGCGGCCTCCTCTGCCTTTGGAATGTCGTCCCCTGCGGTCTGTGGAGAAAGACTCCCCTCCATGCCCCATTTCCGCAGGAGGGCGGCGCGGGTGAAGCGGGAGGGGGAGGAGTAGTCCCCGGGGAGTCCCGGCTCGTCTCCCCGGCGGGTATTACAGGCGCGGAGAGCGGCCAACTGGCGGGGGTAGGGAGGCTCGTTGGTGAGGACACCTGCCCCCTCGGGGCGGTCTTCATAGATTTTCATCCCCTCGGCGGTGACCTCCAGAATCAGCCCCCCGTGGGCGGGATCGGCATCGACGATATGCCAATGGAGGGGGGCTGTCCCCACCGTTTCGGAAAAGGGCTTATCCACCACGCAGATATCCGTAAGGGCTCCCCGCACCTCGTCCACGGTGGTGCAGGTGCCCAGCAAGTAGGGGATCAGCTCCCACGGGGCGAGATTCAGCCGTCCCGTTTGCGGATGGGGAGAATAGGCCGCGCTCTCGGCAAAGCGAAGCCCCGCCATGCAGAGTCCCTTTTCGTTCATGGCCTCGGCGTAGAGGGGGTATCCGTCCGCGACGGTGGCCATACCCAACAAGGCGTAATGGCGGCTCATGGGATAGCAGTCCGCAAAGGAGAAGGAGAAACGGCGAGGGGTCAGGATCACCCGCTCCCCGAAATGCTCATCCAGATCCAACGTACGGCCGAATACATGACGGCCACAGGAGACAGGCAAAGCCAGCGAAGTACACATACAAGATCCTCCCTTTTCACATACATGATACCACCATTCTTCCCTTCCCTCATCCGTTCATGCACCGAAACGTGAAAATACCGCCCGACCACGCGGCCGAGCGGTATTTTCTATGCAAAAGTCAGTTTTCCCCATCGGAAGAGGTTCCGTCGCAGACCTTCCCCGCGTACGCCAGCGCGTCATCAATGTGGGGGCGGAAATTCTCCGCGCCCACGCGCTCGTAGAATCCCGCTTTCCGCATGACCTGCATGGGCTGAGTGTTGACGTGGGACAGAATGAGGGTCACGCCGTGGCTCTCGCAGGCGGTGGCCAGCACCTCCAGATTCTTCATCACCGTAGCGTCGATGGAGGGGACGTTGCTCATACGCAAAATCACCGCGCGGGTATCCCCGTCGGGGGTGAAGTCGGTGAACTTCTCGGCGTCGGCAAAAAACATGGGGCCGTGGATCTCGTAGACCACCGTACCCTCGGGGACGGTGCGAACCTGTCCCTCACCCTCCAGCTTGTCCTCCCAGCGGCGGACATAGGTGACGTTGCTCATACGGCGGATGAACAGCACCGCCGCCAGCACCAGACCCACACCGATGGCCACCACCAAATCAAAGGCCACGGTCAGCCCAAAGGTCACCACCAGTACCAGAATGTCGCTCTTGGGGGAGAAGCGGCAAATGTGGACGAAGTGCCGCCACTCGCTCATGTTGTAAGCCACCATGAAGAGGATGGCGGCAATAATGGGCATGGGGATCAGCTTGGCCACGGGCATCAGCACCAGCAAAAACAGGCACAGCACCACGGCATGCACCATACCCGCCACAGGAGAGCGACCGCCGTTCTTCACGTTGGCGGCGGTGCGGGCGATGGCACCCGTAGCGGGAATACCGCCGAACAGACCCGAGCAGATGTTGCCCGCGCCCTGGGCGATGAGCTCGGTATTGGAGTTGTGACGGTCTCCGATCATACCGTCGGACACCACGCAAGAAAGGAGGGACTCAATGGCCGCCAGCAGAGCGATGGTGAACGCGCTGGGCAGTACCGCCTTGACGGTAGCCAGATCAAAGGAGGGCAGAGAGGGGGTAGGCAGTCCCGCCTTCAGATCGGGATACAGCGAGCCGATGGTGGCCACCTCCAAAGGAGTGAACTGCACCAGCAGAATACCCGCCGCAACGGCAATGATGGAGGGAGGGATCTTCCCCAGCACCTTGGAAACCACACCCCATTTCGTCTTGCCCAGCATGGGCCACAGAATGAGGATGGCCATACCCACACCGCCCACGATGAGGGCATGGGGATTGAAGGTGGTGATGGACGCGGCAATGGCCTCCAGCTTCTCCACTGTCTCCACGGCGTGGGTGCCGGGAGCAAAGGTCAGACCGAGAAAATCCTTGATCTGCCCCACCACGATGGTCACGGCGATACCCGCCGTAAAGCCCGTGGTGATGGGCATGGGAATGTACTTGATCAGCACGCCGAAACGGCAGATTCCCATGAGGATGAGCAGAATACCCGCCATAACCGTGGCGAGGATCAGCCCCTCGGTGCCGTGGGTGGCCACCACGCCCGCCACGATGGTAGCGAAGGCTGCGGTGGGGCCCGAGATATTGACGCGGCTACCGCCAAGAAAAGCGATCACGAAGCCCGCCACGATGGCGGTGTACAAGCCCTGCTGGGGAGACACGCCCGAGGCAATGGCCAACGCGATAGACAGGGGCAGGGCAATGATGGCGACGATGATACCCGCCACTAGGTCGCTGCCCAGCTTGGCTGCGGTGTAGCCCTTAAGGGAGGAGAAAAGCTTGGGAGAGAAGAGTTTCATAGATGTATTCTCCAACAAAAAGAAAATAAATATAAAAGGAAGAAAAGGAATTCGGAATCGGAATTCCGAATTCGTTCCATAAATTCCCCCACACGGCAATACCGCACAGCCAATGCTGTGCGGTAAAGGAAAATTACAGAGGATCTAAACGCCCCCGAGATCCGCCATCCACCCCGCATCCACGTCAACACGGGTCGATCGACCGATCAATACTTGTATTCGTAATGAACTGTGGCAAAATCCAGCTCGTGATTTGCCTCCTCAACGGTCACGGCCGCCCATTGAGCCTCCGTGCCCGCAAAGTAGATATTCATCAAGCGCGTATTGTACAAGGCCTGGATGCGAATGACCTTGAGATTTTTGGGAAGGGTCAGGGACGTCAAGGAGGTGCACCCCTCAAAGAGCTGCATGGATAATTCCGTCACTCGTTTGGGGATCACCACACTGGTGAGTCCCGTGCAGTCCCAAAATGCTCCCTGCTCGATTTGATTCACCGTGGAGGGAATGGAAATGGAGGTCATTTGCGAGCATCCCCGAAACGCGCAATAGCCGATGGCCGTGACGGGCAGGCCGTTATAGGTGTCCAGCACGATCTCGGTATCCGTACAGGTACCGATACCCGTACAGGTATAGCCCCTGCCGTTGCTGTTCAGGGTGTAGGTCAACCCGATACTGCCGGTAGTCGGAATGGCGGGCTCGGTCACGACCTCCTCCACGGGATCGGTGGCGGGTTGCGTCTCAGCGGGAGTATGAGTGGGAACGGCGGCCTCTGTTTCCGACTCGGTGGTTCCCTCCTCGTATACCGGCTCACCGCATGCGGCCAGCATGCCCGCCACCAAGGTGACGGCAAGCAAAACAGCCGCAATTCTGTATACCTTCATATGCAGTATTCTTCCCATCAGAACAGACCCGAGATCTTGCCGTCCTCGTCCACGTCGATGCGGAGAGCGGCGGGGGACTTGGGCAGACCGGGCATGGTCATGATATCGCCCGTCAGAGCCACGATGAAGCCCGCGCCGGCGGAGACCTTGACGTTACGGACGGTGACGGTGAAGCCCTCGGGGGCGCCCAGCTTGGTCATATCGTCGGAGAAGCTGTACTGGGTCTTGGCCATGCAGACGGGGATCTTGTCGTAGCCCAGAGCGGTCAGTCGGGCGATCTCCTTCTTGGCGGCGGGGGTGAAGTTGACGGCATCGCCACGGTAGACACGGCGGACGATGGCCTCGATCTTCTCCTCGATGGTGCCGTCCAGCTCGTAGCTGAAGGAGAAGTCATTCTCCTGCTCGCAGAGGCGGACGACCTCCTCGGCCAGAGCCATACCGCCCTTGCCGCCCTCGGCCCAGACGGTGGACAGAACCACGTTTACACCCAGAGCCTTGCACTTCTCGATAACCAGATTGATCTCGGCATCGGTGTCGGTGGGGAAACGGTTGACAGCCACCACGCAGGGGAGCTTGTACACGTCCTTGATGTTGGCCACGTGGCGGAGCAGGTTGGGAATACCTGCCTCCAGAGCGGGGAGATTCTCCTGACCCAGCTCGGTCTTGGCCATACCGCCATGCATCTTGAGGGCGCGGACGGTGGCGACCATAACCACGGCGTCGGGGTTGAGACCTGCCATGCGGCACTTGATGTCGAGGAACTTCTCGGCACCGAGGTCGGCGCCAAATCCTGCCTCGGTAACGGCGTAGTCACCCAGCTTCATGGCCATCTTGGTGGCGATGACGGAATTACAGCCGTGAGCGATGTTGGCGAAGGGACCGCCGTGGACGAAGGCGGGGGTACCCTCGAGGGTCTGAACGAGGTTGGGCTTCAGGGCGTCCTTCAGAAGGGCGGCCATGGCACCCACAGCACCCAGATCGCCTGCGGTGACAGGCTTCTCGTCGTAGGTGTAGCCCACCACGATGCGGGACAGTCTCTCCTTCAGGTCGGTGATGGAGGAGGCCAGACAGAACACGGCCATGATCTCGGAGGCCACGGTGATGTCGTAGCCGTCCTCACGGGGCACGCCGTTGACACGGCCGCCCAGACCGTCGGTGACGAAGCGGAGCTGGCGGTCGTTCATGTCCACGCAACGCTTCCAGGTGATGCGGCGGGGGTCGATGTTGAGCTGGTTGCCCTGGTAGATGTGGTTGTCCAGCATGGCGGCCAGCAGATTGTTGGCGGCACCGATGGCGTGGAAGTCGCCCGTGAAGTGGAGGTTGATGTCCTCCATGGGAACACCCTGAGCGTAACCGCCGCCGGCGGCGCCGCCCTTGACGCCGAAAACGGGGCCAAGGGAGGGCTCGCGGAGAGCAGCAACGGAGTTCTTGCCTATCTTGCGCAGACCGTCAGCCAGAC
>JAZOOM010000331.1:0-6548 GCA_045655025.1 Eubacteriales bacterium
GTGCCCGGCATTCAGTATCCCGCCGTAACGGATTCACCCGATCCAAATGCCCAGCATCCGCCTCCACACGTCCCAAAAGGTAGGCCGTAAAGAGGTTTCCGCAGCGGTAACGGCCACCTCCCCCAAGGGCTTTCCCTTGCAAGTGTAAGAGATCTTCCCTACCGCCTCCCCCGCGCGAACAGGAGCGGTCAGGGATTCGGGAAGCTCTACCGCGTACTCCACGGCGGCCATATCTCCCCGCGGCAACACCGCCGTAAACGCGGGGTAGGACAGCTCGATCTCGCCTACGGTTCCCCCCGTCACCGCGACGGGGCCCAGCTTGCCCCCCTGTGCTGTGAACAGGCCGTAGGTAGCAAAGCCCCAGTCCAGCAGAGCCTTGGCGGCGGCGTTGCGGCTGTCCCGGGATTCCGCTCCCATAATGACACAGATCAGGGTCATGCCCTCCCGCTCGGCGGTAACGGACACGCAGAACCCCGCCTTCCGGGTAGATCCTGTTTTCAGGCCGTTACAGCCCGGGTAGTAGCGAACCAGCCGATTGGTGTTGGTCAGGCCAAAGGTGCCGTCCCGAATGGTATCCATCCAGGTGGAGCTGTAGGTCAGGATCTCCTTATGCGCGATCAAAGCCCGCGACATGATGGCGATATCCCGCGCGGAGGTCACGTGATTCCGGGCGGTGTCATCCAGACCGTTGGTGTTCTCAAAATGCGTGCTCGTCATGCCCAGCTCGGAGGCGCGGCGATTCATACGCTCCACAAAGGCCTCTTCGCTACCGGCAACGTGCTCCGCCAGCGCTACAGCGGCGTCGTTGGCTGAGGAGATGACCACGCTTTTTACCAGATCCCGCAGACTCATGACCTCCCCTTCCTTCAGAAAGATCTGGGAGCCTCCCATGGAGGAGGCCCGCGCCGAGGCCGTCACCTTGTCCTCCCACTCCACAGCCCCATCCTCCAAGGCCTCCATAACCAGAAGAAGGGTCATGATCTTGGTCACGGAAGCGGGGGGCATGGCTATGTCGGGTGCCATCTCCCAGAGCACCTGTCCCGTGGAGGCCTCCATAAGGACGGCACTCCTGCAGGCCCCCTCCACCGTCGGCAGGCTCACGCCTCGGACAGCCTCCGAGGGAGCTTGGGGCAGGGCCGAGGCGGTGGTGGTCAACAGCCCCACCGACAGGCAAACGGTCAACAATCGGGCCAGCATACGACCCACGAGTTTTTTCATGACGGATCCCCCTTTTTGATGCTGTCCCATTCTATGCGGCACAGCGGACGGATATACCCGAAAATCGGGGATCAAAAGGGTCGTTCCCTCGCAGATCACACCCTGACAGTCCCGGGTATGGGCCCGTTCCCATGGACAGAACAACAGCCACGAGAAGAGGCTCTCGTGGCTGTTGTTCGTATTTCATATGCCGTGATCCGTCCGGTCCGAATCAAGGCTTCTCCGGATGGTCCTTCACGCGCAGACGATATTGGTAATCAGACCGTCCGTTTGCTGTTGCAAATAGAAGTCCCGGAAACCGGCCGTTATTTGTATATACCCCGGATGTACGTTTTCAAGCCTACATTTTTTTCGGATTGTTCAAGAGATTCTGCCCCGAATACGGGCGGGCTCGCCCATAGCTTCCGGAGCCTATATTTTAACCAATACCAAGAAAGACATACTGTGCCCATGCACCACAGCATCGGCGCTCTCACGTATTGCGTAGTCATTGCTTCCGAAGCTGTATTCCCTGACCTCGATCTCTGTGCAAGCGGTGATATCATAGTCCATGACGGACAGCGCAATGGGATCGGCCCCGCGGTTGACCACCGACAGATACAAATGGTCGCCGTGGTCGGTACAAAGGATATCCAGCGCATTGTTCTCGGCGGCACAGGGAATGACACGGCCGTTTCTGTGCCCAGCCAGCCGGCGGAACATCTCTCCTGTGCTTTCCAGCTTGCAGGTGTTGCCTCGCACCGTGATCATACCCTCGTTGACGGGCATGAAGAATTCGGCACGGTCAATGTGGTAGGTCTCCTTTCCCTTGGCGAGGAAATGGAACTGCAGGGCGTTGGAGAAGAACAACCCATTGTTGGAATCCTTACCCCAAGAGTAATTCCACTCATCCACGCAGATGCGGATACCGTCGAAGCTGTCCGCATACAGCTTGTTGCGGTAGAAGTTCAGACCGTAGCACTCACCTCCGACAAAATTGCTTTCCAAAATCTCACAGGTAGCCATGCCGTTGTCGCCCTGAGTGGCGTCGGGGAGAATGCCAATGTAATCGTGGTAGGAGACGTACTCAAAGTCACTTTGCAGGGTCTTCATGAAATCAAAGGCCCATTCATGATAGTTATCCCCCCACGTCAGACCGATGGCCACGGCAATGGAGGGATCCGCCTGCTTCATGGCCGTGATCAGCTCGTCGGTACGTTTGGCCGCCATGGTACTGTTCTGATACTCGCCGCCGAAGAAGTAGGCCTCGTTGCCAATATACCACAGATGGACGCCGAAGGCGTCAAAGCCAAGGGCTTGACGCTTGGCACCGTACTCGGTGGCCGCGTCTCCGTTGCAGTATTCCACCAGATCACGGGCATCCTGCCCGTCCGAGAGAATCAGACTGACCGTATATTCGGGCTCGGCATTCAGCTCCTTGCAGAGCATGAAAAACTCGTTGAGTCCGATGTCCAGTGTATCCTGATGATAGGTATCGCGGAACAAAAACCACGCCTTGGACAGACCGTCCACAGGCTTGCGGAATTCGGGGGCCTTCAAGCTCTCACGCCAAGCGAAGTGATCCGCCGCGCAGCCGCCGGGGAAACGGAGGGCGGTGGGGGCAATGGTACGGAGGTGCTCGATGACGTCCCATCTCATGCCGTAAAAATGATCGGTGGGCATGAGAGAGACTTCATAGACAGCGGCCTCGCCGCTGACCTTGACCGAGAACGTGCCGTTATCCAGATTCTGACCGCTACACACGAAGGACAAGGCTTTGTACGGCTCGCCGTCGGCGGTGACGGTCACCGTCTGCTCCATGCCTGTCACACCGAAGGTCACGTCAGCGGTATCAGAGTAAGCCCTGACCCATGCCTTTACCTCGTAGCTCTTCCCTGCCTGCAGGGCGATGACCTCGGAGGTCTGGGACATGGAACCGTTCTTCAGCACGATAAAGTTGCTTTGGCAAAGGCTCTCTTCAGGGCGATCGAGGACACGCTCAAAGCTCTCGCAAGTCCAGCCGTCCACCCCTTCCTGTCCCATGAAAAGCTTGCGGTTATTCAGCATCTGGGCGCAGAGACCGCCGAAAAATCCCTTGCGGGTGATCTCCATGTTCACGCCGAAAATGCCATCCTCAAAGAGATAGCCCTTTTGCGCGATCTGCGGAGCAAGGATGGCCTCAGTCATTGCCTACTCCTTTCAGTGCGGGGTACAGCCTCCGATATACGGCATACCCTTCATCATAAGCCTTCACCAGCTCAGGATCACACGTGACCGCCGAGGTCTTTCTGACGGTGGCGTCGGCGGCCTCATAGACGGTTGCGTACTCGCCGCAGGCAGTCATGGCCAACAGAGCGCCGCCCATGGAGGGGCCTTGCTCGGTCTCGGTGAGGTAGATATCCGCGCCGAGGACGTTTGCCAGCACGGTCTGCCAGACCTTACTGACCGCGCCTCCACCGCAGAGGACGGCCTTGTCGATCTTCACGCCGCCCGCCTCCACGCAATCCCGCAGAGCGTAGGCCACGCCCTCCAGTACGGCGAGGCTCATATCCTCGCGGGTGGTGGTAGCGGACAGGCCAATAAAGGCGCCGCGGGCATTGACGTCGTTATGAGGGCAACGCTCACCCGTCAGGTAAGGCAGGAAATACACGCCCGTCTTGCCGTAATTCGGCTCGGCGGGGTCGCCGTAGTCGGCGTCCAGAATATCCTTGATCCACCACTTGTTGCAGGATGCGGCGGACAGGATGCACCCCATGAGGTGGAATTTTCCGTTGGAATGGGCGAAATTATGCAGAGCCGTACCGCAGGTCGTGTTGAACTCGTCGCAGGGCAGGAAGACGGTGCCGCTGGTGCCGAGGGAGATACTGCAATCCCCTTCTCGGAGGGTGTTCGTACCCACGGCCGCGCCTGCGTTGTCCCCCGCGCCGGCGCAGAGAATGGCGTCCGGCAGACCGTACTCGGCCTTCAGCTTGCCCGTAGCCTCATAGCTCTCGTACAGAGTGGGAAGCATATCCACGGTGATGCCGCAGAGGTCGCACATCTCAGGAGACCAGCGCTTGTTCTGCACGTCCAAGAGAAGCATGCCCGCCGCATCGGAGTATTCGGTGGAGAATACGCCCGTCAGCTTGTAGGCGAGGTAGTCCTTGGGGAGGCAGATCTTCTTGGCTCTGGCGAAGTTCTCGGGCTCGTTTTCCTTGACCCACAGAATCTTGGGGGCTGTAAAGCCGGGAAAGGCGATGTTACCCGTGAGGGAGGGGAGGGTGCCGAGGCTGTTGAGGTAGGCGGTCTCGGCGGCACTCCGTCCGTCGTTCCAGAGGATGGCGGGACGGATGACTTCGTCGTTCTCGTCCAGCATGACCAGACCGTGCATCTGTCCCGCGATGCCTACGCCCTTGACGTCGGCTTCCTTGCCTGCAGAGAGAACGTTGAGAATCTCCACGGCGGCATTATACCAATGGTGGGGATCCTGCTCACTCCAGTTGGTGTGGGGGGTGGAGACGGGGTAGCTGACGCTGTGCTCCGCCAGTACGGCACCCTCACGATTGGTCAGAATGCCCTTACAGGCGGAAGTGCCCAAATCAATACCAATATAGTAGTTCATAGGTTGATCTCCTTAACCGTGAAAGCCGAAGGCGTCCATAGAGACGTGAGCCTCGCTTTCGTTGTAGTAGAATTTCCAGGTCACGGTGTGCCGTCCGCTGAGAGCGGGTATGGGCGCGGCGGCCTCGGCATATCCGTCGGTGGGCCTAACCTTCATTTCGGCGTGATACATTCCGTCGATATATAGCTCCACACGGCAGACGACCGGGGTGTTGATCCGAATCTGCATATAGGTCTCGCCCTTGAAATCCAGATAGCGGAACAGGGCGGTATCCCCGTTTCGGATCTCGGAAAGCACCAGATTCTCGGGGGAAGCCTTATCTCCCGCGATACGAACGTGACCGTTCAGTTCACACGCCAGGTAAGCAGGCATACGGGCCGTCGCGGGGATGGCCTCCCCAACTCCCGAGGAAGTCTGCACGACCTCGGAAATGGTGCCGTCCTCGTTGAAGCTGATGGGCTCGGCGCAGACGTGGCGGGAGAACTCGGTGCCATGGGTGGAGCGATGGTAGAACACGTACCATTGCCCGTTAAAGCATTCCATAGAGCCGTGATTGTTCCAGACCTTGGGGTCACAGCCGAAATTGTCGATGATGACACCGCCGTACTTGAAGCCGTGCATGGGATGATCCGAAACGGCATAGCCCAGGCAGGAGGGACGTCCGTCGGTACGGCCGGTATCACCGTGGCGATGGGTGTCTGCAAAGAGGTAATAGTATTTGCCGTTGATCTTTTTGACCGAGCTTCCCTCATGGAATTCATGCTCCTCCACGGTCAGGGGCGTACAAATGGTATCCTGCTCGATCTCCACCATGTTTTCCTTTAGCTTAGCGGCGTGGCACCACGTGATCTGCCCCCAATAGAGATAGGCTTGTCCGTCGTCGTCGATGAAGGCGGCGGGGTCAATGCCCCAAACTCCCTGAATCTGACCCACGTCGGTAAAAGGCCCTGTGGGAGACTGAGATCTGGCCACTCCGCACCGTCCGTCGGGAACACAATAGTAGAGATAGTACCAGCCATCGCGATACGCACAGTCAGGGGCATAGAGCACCCCGCAATCCTGCGCCCAGGTGGAATCACTGATGGAAAAGGCAACGCCGTGATCCACCCAATGGATCAGATCGTCAGAGGAATACACGTGGTGAACGGGACTGCAAAACCGTGTATCTCCCTGATGATCCATGGATCCGTAGAGATAGATGCGGCCGTCTCCCCAAGCGTGAGCTTCCACGTCGGGGATGAAAATGTGACTGTCCAACAAAGGGTTATGGGGGTAATCAAGACTCATGACCTTACCTCCTTTTGGATGGAATCAAACTCCCGAGAAGAGAATGTCGTTCATGACCGACTCCAGATACTCCTGTCTGCCGCTGGCGGGGAGAACGCCCTTGAGGTCGGCAGCGTAGGCGGCGAGGGATTCCAGCGTGACCTTGCCCTCACGGATATCCTTACCGATACCCTCGTTGTAGGAGGCGTAACGCTTGGCTACGAACTCGTCGATACGGCCGTCCTCGATGATCTCATAAGCCTTGATGAGACCCAGAGCGAAGGCGTCCATACCTGCGATGTAGGACAGAAGCACGTCCTCGAAGGTGTTGGACTGGCGGCGCGCCTTGGCGTCGAAATTCAGACCGCCGTTGGTGAATCCACCCGCCTTGATGACCTCATACATACAGAGGGTGGTATCGTAGACGTTGGTGGGGAACTGGTCGGTGTCCCAGCCCAGCAGCATATCGCCCTGGTTGGCGTCG
>JAZOOM010000332.1:0-2442 GCA_045655025.1 Eubacteriales bacterium
TCGTGCCGCAAGGCATATCGCACCCCGAAGGGGTATCTCGCTAAAAAGCTCAATCATTTTTACGGTGAACGAGATGCCTGCGGCGCGATATGTGCTTCGCACACGATATGCCTTGCGGCGTGAGATGCCCTTCGGGCGTGATGGGCCTTCGGCCCGATAAACAGCAATTTGAAAACAAGACCGCTCCCTTCATCGACACCTTCCCCCTTTTTTTGCATTACGCCCAAATTTCCGCCCTCAAATTTGTGAACTTTTTGAAAATTCTAAATTCAGCCCTTTACAAATTCACCCTTGTATGGTATAATGACAGAGCATGACATGCGCACGGTTCGCGGATACAGCCGTAATGCGGCACTTCACCAACCGCCCTCTGTGTGTGTGCCAAATTTATATTTTGAAAGGTGAAAAACCATGACCAACCAGGAAAAGCAGGCAATCATTGCCCAGTACGCCATCCACGAGGGTGACACCGGTTCCCCCGAGGTACAGATCGCTCTTCTGACCTTCCGCATCAACAGCCTGACCGAGCATCTGAAGTCCAACAAGAAGGACCACCACAGCCGCCGCGGTCTGCTCAAGATGGTCGGCCACAGACGTAACCTCCTCGGTTATCTGCAGAAGGTAGACATCAACCGCTACCGCGCAATCATCGAGAAGCTGAACCTCAGAAAGTAATCCAAACAAAAAGGGAGTGCGGAACGGCGGCCATTCGGTCGGTCGCTCTCACTCCCTTGCGTTTCGTTTACCGGGAAACCCCGTCACAGCCGTGTTTTTTCGACACGGTATTCCCTGTTCGCCCGATCTGCGTTGCTTTAGTTCTTACCCCTGTGCCGGAGTTATCCGACCCGTGGGTAAGTGCTAAACTCCGCAGGTCATACCACAAAAAACAACAAAATCTGAAAACGGAGGAAACAACCATGTACACCATCCAGAGCTCCGCTATGGAGTTTAAGAATCACAAGGTCTACGAGTACACCCTTGCAGGCCGCCCCCTGGTCATTGAGACCGGTAAGCTGGCAGGCCTGGCCAACGGCTCCTGCCTGTGCCGCTACGGCGAGACCGCCGTTCTCTGCTGCGCCACCGCTTCCGAGAAGCCCCGCGACGGCATTGACTTCCTGCCCCTGTCCGTCGATTTCGACGAGAGAATGTACGCTGCCGGTAAGATCCCCGGCGGTTACCTGAAGCGCGAGGGTAAGCCCTCCGAGAAGGCCGTTCTGACCTCCCGCGTCATCGACCGTCCCGTCCGTCCCCTGTTCCCCAAGGATCTGCGTAACGACGTAGCTCTGACCCTCACCGTCATGTCCGTGGATCACGACTGCTCCCCCGAGATCACCGCTATGATCGGTGCTTCCGTGGCTCTGTCCATCTCCGACATTCCGTGGAACGGCCCCATCGGCGGCGTGTTCATGGGTCTCGTCAACGGTGAGATCGTGGTCAACCCCACCGAGGCTCAGCGCAAGGTGAGCGATCTGGAGCTGACCGTGGCCGCTTCCATGGAGAAGGTGGTCATGATCGAGGCAGGCGCTAACGAGGTGGACGACGACACCATGTTCGAGGCCATCATGAAGGCTCACGCCGAGATCAAGGAGCTTCTGGGCTTCATCAACACCATCATCGCCGACATCGGCAAGCCTAAGTTCTCCTACCCCTCCGGTGATCTGGATCACGATATGTTCGACAAGGTCTTCGCCTTCTGTGAGGCTGACGTCATGGCCGCTCTGGACACCGACGACAAGAACGTCCGCGATGCCCGCATGGTTCCCATCAAGGTCGCCATTGTGGCTCAGTTCGAGGAGGAGTACCCCGAGATCGGCTCCATCATGGACGAGCTGATCTACAAGATCCAGAAGAAGATCGTTCGCCGCTGGCTGCTGGTGGACAAGAAGCGTGTGGATGGCCGTGATATGAACACCATCCGTCCTCTGGGCGCTGAGGTCGGCATCCTGCCCCGCACCCACGGCTCGGGTCACTTCACCCGTGGTCAGACTCAGGTTCTGACCGTGGCTACCCTGGGTACTCTGGCTGAGTCCCAGATGCTGGACGGTATCGACAACGAGACCGAGAAGCGCTACATGCACCACTACAACATGCCCGGCTTCTCCACCGGTGAGGCTAAGTCCACCCGTTCTCCCGGCCGCCGCGAGATCGGTCACGGTGCTCTGGCTGAGCGTTCTCTGGTTCCCGTTCTTCCCTCTCCCGAGGAGTTCCCCTACGCCATCCGTCTGGTCTCTGACGTAGTTTCCTCCCACGGTTCTACCTCTCAGGGCCCCGTTTGCGGCTCTTCTCTGGCTCTGATGGATGCCGGTGTGCCGATCTCCGCTCCCGTTGCCGGTATCTCCTGCGGTCTGATCACCGCCGAGGACGGCTCTTGGGATACCATGATCGACATCCAGGGTCTTGAGGACTTCTACGGCGATATGGACTTCAAGGTGGCCGGTACTC
>JAZOOM010000333.1:0-2259 GCA_045655025.1 Eubacteriales bacterium
CTGGTAGATGGCGGGAATGGGGTATACGCCCCAGCAAAGAGCCAACTGGTTGTAGGTCTTTTCGTCGGGGGTGGCCGCCACGATGGGCTCGGCGGGGCGGAACTTGGAGAGGTGCTGGGCGGTGTAGCCCGAGCGGGTCACGGTCAGGATGGCGGTAGCGCCCAGATCCCGTGCGGTGGTGCAGGCGGCATCGCAGATGGCGTTGGTGGCATCGCCCATGTCGATATCTCTGGCGGCGAAGGCGCGGTAGGCACCGATCTCAAAAGCATCCTTTTCAGCCTGGGCGGCGATCTTGCTCATGACCTTGACCACCAGCGCGGGATGATCCCCCATGGCGGTCTCGCCCGACAGCATGACGGCGGAGGTGCCGTCGAACACGGCGTTGGCCACGTCAGTGATCTCGGCACGGGTGGGGGTGGTGTTGTGGATCATGGATTCCAGCATCTGGGTAGCGGTGATGACGATCTTACCCGACTGGTAGCAACGGCGGATGAAGCGCTTCTGCAGGCCGGGAAGCCGCTCGTAGTCCACCTCCACGCCCATATCGCCGCGGGCGACCATGATGCCGTTGGCTTCCTTCAGAATGGCCTCGAAGTTCTCGATACCCTCGGCGTTCTCGATCTTGGCCAGAATGCGGATGTTGTGACCGCCGTAGTAGTCCAGGTAGTTACGCATGGCGATGACGTCATCGGCGGAGCGCACGAAGGAGGCGGCAACGTAGTCCACGTCCATTTCCACGCCGAAGCGGAGGTCAGCCATATCCCGCTCGTTCAGGTAGGGGATATCCAGATGGACGCCGGGGATGTTGACACCCTTGCGGTTGAAGACGGGGCCGCCCGTGACAACGGTGCAGATCACATCGGTGTCGGTCAGCTCTCGGACGGTCAGCTCCAGCCGCCCGTCATCGATGAGCACGCGGTCTCCCTTCTTCAGCTGGGAGGGAAGGTCGGTATAGGTGACGGATACACGGGTGGAATCTCCCTCGATCTCCTCGGTGGTCAGGGTGAAGGTGCTCCCATCCTCCAGAAAGGCCTTGCCATCCTTGAAGGTGCAGATACGCACCTCGGGGCCCTTGGTGTCCAGCATGATGGCGGCGGGCTTACCCAGACGCTCGCGGACGCGGCGGAAGGTCTCGATGACCTCGCGGTGGGACTCGTGATCTCCGTGGGAAAAGTTCAAACGAGCCACATTCATGCCCGCCTTGAGCATTTCGGTCATGACCTTTTCGGAGCGGGATGCAGGCCCTATGGTACATACGATCTTGGTTTTCAGCATAGGAGGACTCCTTGGTTTTTATAATCAAATCTATTATACCACAAAAGAACCCGTTTGTACAGTAGATTTTGAAAATTCCGAGATGCTTTTTCGCTTTCGGTTTCCGTTACGGTCGGGGGCGGCGGGAGGCTGGGATCACTCCCACGGGAACTCATTGATACGGGGCTGCTGTGCGTTGGCCAGCCGATTCCACGTGATGCGATCCACCCGACCGTCGGCGGGGAGGCGTTGGACGCGCTGGAAATCCTTGACGGCCTCCTCAGTGACTTCACCGAAGATGCCGTCCAGCGGGACGAGATTTTCGTCTCGACCGTACAGGACGGTAATATCCCGCAAAAGCTGTTGGATGACTCCCACGAGGAGATTCTCATCCCCTCGCCCCACCGAATAATCCGTCGGGAAACGGGGGAACAGGTACACGGGCGCGGGGCGGGTGTAGGCTTCCACCGAGGCGAGGTATTCACCGAAAAGCATGGACCAGGTCTCGGGGTCGGCGGTTCCCGTGATGGGGAGGCCGTATTTTTTTTGGAAGGCTGACAGAGAGGCACGCGTCTCCTCCCCGAAGATCCCGTCCTCATCCACCGACGGAATGTCGGGATCAAAGCGGGAGAGCTGGCGGAGATAGCGTTGAAGGTTGAATATAGCTTGGGTCTCGTAGGGTGTTGATGCCATGATGACTCCTTTCAAATTTGGGTTTATCGGTGAGTTGAGGTTGCAGATGAGCGGGGGTAAAGGGGGGCGAAGCCCCCCTTTACCCAAGCGGGTGGCCGGCAGTGCCGAGGGCGGCCTGGAGCGCCTCGGCGCGCGGCGGTAGCCGCAAGAAAATTGGCTATAACGAGAAACATACGGAAGTAAGAAACTGCAAAAACCTATAGGCTCACAGCAATTTTCTTGCACCTACCGGTGCGCGTCAGGGCGTTTTCCCGCAAAGCCGCACCACGGACAAATGCTGCTTTAGCGGCATTTGTAAACCGCAACAAGCAA
>JAZOOM010000334.1:0-5697 GCA_045655025.1 Eubacteriales bacterium
ACCTTTTGCAAAAGGTTCTTGGATCTCCAAAAACTTTTAAAAAAGCATTATCCAATAAACACTTTTTTTGAAAGTTTTGAGGATTCTTAAGGGACTCGCGATATTTGCCGAAGGCAAATTCGCCCCGAGCGTAAGCGAGGAGGTTTTCAAAAGTCCCTTAAGCGGGTCCCGCCGAGCTTGCTCGGCATGCAGTGCCCTGGCCGATAAACCCAAATTTGAACGTCTCCCAATCCCCCCCCCGAAAGGAACCTCTCATGAACAAACCTAAGCCCTCCCTCCCGCTCCACAAAAAGCTCCTGTCCGATAACGCCGTCGGCTGGTACACTGCCCTCCTCATCGCGGGCGGCCTCCTCATGGTCATCATGGCCGTTCTTCCCTCCTCCGCACAGAACGTGACGGCCTTGATGCTCCTTCCCGTCCTGCTCATGGGCATTGGCGTTGCGTACTTTGCCTTTGTCCACACCTCCCACCCCACGGTCACGGGCGGAATACTGGCGGTGGCATCCGTGGCGAATCTGCTTCAAGCGACGCTCTTTTCCACACCCCGCCTGACCATGCTCCTGTCGGCGGCGCTTCTGTTCGCCCACACCGCCTACTGCGCCCGATACTTTTTGCTGTCGGCCTACCTCCCCTACCGTCCCATTCTGAACGGAGGCCTCATCCTCTATGAATCACTGATGACCATCTCGGGCATGTCGTCCTATACCTTTGTGGAAAAACCCGTATTCATGCACTTCTGGGAGATTCCCCTGCTCCTGTCCCTGCTGCTCACGGGCGTGACGGTGTATTTCCTCGCCAAGGGGAGCATTCACCTGCGGGATGACAGACTCTCCGAGCGCATCGCCCTCCCCTTCCTCGTTCTGCTTTTCAGCTTCGTGCTGATGACGGGCACGATCGGAAACCTCAACCGCGCGCTGGACACGAGCGATCCCACCGCCTATACCGTTACGGTGAAGGACAAGCACAAAACGGGTGGCAAAAACACCGATTACTACCTCACTGTGACGGTGGAGGGACGGGAGATGGACATGGACGTGTCGGTAACCACCTATCGGGAAACCGAGATCGGAGCCCCCATGACGGTGGAGGTCTACGAGGGAGCCTTCGGCAAGGCCTACTGCGTCATCCGTCATATACCGTAACCATATACGAAAGCCTCCGCGGGCACAACGTCCGCGGAGGCTCTTTCTATTCGGTCTATTCGGTTGTCGGTGGTATTCACGCCCAATCTGCTTGCCCCGCCGCCTTCACCGCCTCGCGGATGTAGGGCAGATCGGGGCGGATGACATCGGCAAAGGCCTCGGGCATCCAGTCCACGGTATCGGGATCCACCCCGCAGAGGGTCTGCGCCCACGTGAGGGCGGCGGCATAGCGGCCGTGGCTCTCGCTCATGTGGAAGCCGTCGCGGGTGACAGTGTCCCCCACGGGGGTAGCACGGAGATTTTGAACGGCGACGCCCGAGGGGATGACCCCCGCATAGGCGGGATTCGTCAGGATCTCGATTCTGACTGCGTTCAGAATGGCTTCGTACATGGTTGCCTGATCGTTGCCGTAGCGGGGGAACGCCCAGTGGTTGCTGTCGCTCTGGTACGCCCAGGTCATCTGCCAGTACAGACGGGCGGCAGGGTTGCGCTTGTGACGGTTCACGTGCGCGATAACCTCCCCCTGACGGGCATAGGTCTCGGGCAGCCCGCTGTCGTGGCTGGCCTGCTGGAGGGTGATGATGTCCCACTCCTCGTCCAGAAGGCCGTGGGCGAAGGTCTGCCCGGCACTCAATTGCCACGTCCCGTCGGTGTTCTTGCAGTAGTAGTAGGCGGGAGCGCCCGAGGCAGCGTGGTCGGCGTGGAGGCTCACGGGACACCCGCCGATGATGAGGTTGCCCAAGGTGACCTCCTCCACCCCGCCTGCGCGGAGGACGTGCCAGAGGTAGGCCATGGCGTCCTCGGAGAAGCTGTTGCCGATGGCGAGGATCTTGATGGATTTTGTCATGTCGTTGCTCCTTTCTTGTGGAAAACGGAAATGTTCAAATTGCTGTTTATCGGCCAGGGCACTGCATGCCGAGCAAGCTCGGCGGGACCCGCTTAAGGGACTTTTGAAAACCTCCTCGCTTTCGCTCGGGGCGAATTTGCCTTCGGCAAATATCGCGAGTCCCTTAAGAATCCCCAAAACTTTTTAAAAAGTATTACCAAATAACACTTTTTGGAAGTTTTTGGAGTTCTTAGAACCTTTTTCCCAAAAAGGTTCTAAGCCGCCGGAGGCCGTGCCCCCTCACCGATAAACCCAAATTTACCGTCCCGCCAGCTTATCCAGCCGCTTATTACGGAAATACAGCACCACGTCCGCTCCCACCATAGCGAAATTGAGGAAATAGAAGAACAGAACGTACCACTTCTCCCCAAAGACGGCCATGTAGGCGGGGTTCATGAACTTGGACGCGATGCCCGCGATATATCCCACTTCGATGAGGATGAGAAAGAGCAGGCTCTTACCCTTGGCGGTGCGGGCGCGAAAAGACTTGACCACGTTGAAGGGCCAGGACGCGCCAAAGCAGAGGATCATAACGATCTCCAAAATTTCAGGCATAAAAAGATCCCTCCTTGATTGTGCTGACTCCATTATAGCACACACAGGGAGGGATGTAAAGATATTTCGAATAATTTTATCCCAAAAACAGGAGTAAACCCAGAAGGAGCACGGTCTCCTCCAGATCCCCCCGATCCGAGCACGCCTCACTCTCCCGAAGCAGGAACAGGATCAAGCCCAAAATGAGCAGATCCTCCGTCCCGTGGGGCAGAATGCCGTCCAAGCGCAGAGGAAAACGGGTGGCCGCGGGTGGTGTCGGGTGGGAATTTGTAGGTGTAAGTGGCGCTGGGTGGAGATTTGTGGGCGCGGGTGGAATTGCGTGGGAATTTGCGGATGTAGATGGTGTCGGGTGGGATTTTGTGGGCGCGAGTGGAATCGCGTGGGAATTTGTGGAGGAAAGTGGGTTGCCCCCCACCTCCTCCGTCCCCTCAGAGGCAATCAACGCCGAGGGATCGCCGGAGGACAGGGTGTCCGCGGCGTAGGACGGCGGGCGATAGCGGTGTCCGTCCCCCAGCTCACTGACACGGGGAAGCCCCTCAAAGCGAGGGACGGGCGGATCTCCGGGAGCGGGCAGCTCGACAGCAGAGGACTCAACCTCCCGAGAGATCGCCATGCCGAGGGGCTGCTCCTCCCCGTCCACAATGGCGTGACCGCTGTAGTTCACGGGCACCCGCAGCCGCTCCCGCGGAGGCTGGCGGTAGGCGGGAGTGCCGCGGGGGCGCGGTACGGCGGGCGGGGTCACGCCCCGTTCTTTACTGTACATGGTTGCCATCTCCTTTCTCCCCATCCCCCTCGCCGTCCCCGGGATCCATCCGCCGAAGCAGACCCGTCAGGGAGATCCCCGAGCGCTCCAGCGCGTCCCACACCCGACACAAACGGATCACCGTTTCTGCCGCCTCCCGTCGGGAAGGGCTGAGGTAGGGCTTGAGAGCGCAAAGAAGGGCGGTGTGGCGGTCGAGTCGGTGGGGCACAGAGGCCGCGGAACGATTTTCTCCGGAGTTTCCCGCGGATGAGGATGTTCCCCCGCGGATCCCCCCCAAGAGAGGCGTAAGATTCTCCAAGAGACCGGGCAGCGCCGTCAGCAGAGACGGGTTGGACAAAAGCGCCTCCAGCATCGGCGCGGGGCTCGCGGGAGGAGCCGAGGGGGACGGCTGTTGCGGCTGACGGGAGGACTCGGACGAAGAGTCCGCTTCCACGACCGCCTCCACGGAGGGAGACGACCCGGCCGCGGCCTCTGCCTCATCCAACAGCCGCTCCAAAAGCCCATTGGGGTCGGGTGATCGGCCATAGTCGCTCATACGCCGACCTCACCTCAATCCGTTACGGTCGGACGGACTGCGAAATGACTGCAGGAAATTGGCGATGTCCCGTTCCGTAGCCGCTCCCAGCACGGCGCGGAGCGCGGTCATGTCCATCTGCGCCAAGGGCACACGGCTCACGTCCACTCCGTATTCGGCTAACAGCTTCCCCAGCACTCCGCGGAGCTGATCGTCGTTCAGCATCAAAAGGCGTTCAAGACTCTTTTTGTCCAGTTGCATAGTCTACCCCTTCCGCCGCCGGAAAAGTACGCCTCTCCCCCAAGGGGGTCAGCGAAAAGGGCGGCTACCAGTAGCATATGCCGTACAAGAAAAAGTGTGATTTCTTTGGAAAAATCTCAAAAAACTCATGGACAAACGGACGGTTTCGTGTTATACTTATGGTATGAAAATTCATTCGCCCCACGGAAGGAGGCTTCTATGTCCGACACTACCCTGCTGATCCTGTCCGACTCCCACGGTCGCCCCGACCGCATCCGCGAGGCCATCCGACGCACCCGCCCCGACGGCATCCTCTTCGCGGGAGACGGCCTGCGGGATCTCACATACTGCGACCTTCCCTGTCCCCTTTGGGCGGTGCGGGGCAACTGCGACTGGATCTCCTCTCCCCTCATTGTGAACGATTCCCTGCTGGAGCCCCGTGAGGAGGAGCTCTTCACCCTCGGCGGCCTCCGCGTCCTGCTGACCCACGGCCATACCTACGGTGTCAAGGGAGGAACGGGACAGCTCATCACCCGAGGAGCACAATGCGGGGCGGATCTGCTGGTGTTCGGTCACACCCATATCCCCATGGAATACCGCCTGCCCGCGAACAGTCCCCTGGTGGAGCTTCCCTCGGATCATCCCATGACCCTGTTCAATCCCGGCAGTCTGGGCGACCGTGACGCCTCCTTCGGCACCCTCACCATCCGAAACGGCGTATTCCTGTTGGGTCACGGTAACCTGTAAGCGAAAACGGACACAGAAAAAGACCGTCTCACCCGTAGGCGAAACGGCCTGCTTCCGTACTGCATCAGAACTCCGAGGGATCCTCGTCATCATCAGCCTCATCATCCACGTCGTTCTCGGCGTTCTCCAGAGCCTCGTTGTAGGCGTCGATAACGGCCGCCTCCAGGGCTACGCGGAACTGGGAATTGATGGGATGTACAATATCCCGGTAGGTATCGTCAGGATTCTTGCGGCTGGGCATTACGATGAAATACTTGTCTCGGGCATTGATGACCTTGATGTCGTGCACCGCCAGTTGACCGTCAAAGGTCACGGACACGATGGCCTTCATGGGGCCCTCATCAAACAGCTTGCGAACTTTCACGTCTGTGATCTGCATAAAAATAGCACCTCCGTTCCATAATCCGCTTGGCGAACCATGATGGTTCAAGTATAACCTAATTGTGTGAAATGCATTTGATTAAATTGGATATTTTTTGTTAATTTATATGCAAAAACACCCCAAATTCCCCGTTTTTCGATAGAATATTCAAACCGACAAAGGAGCCCACTATGTCCACCCCCAACACCCACGAAGGAGCCCTCCGCATCCACGCCTGCCTCCGGGATTGCGCCCAAAATAACCGCCCCGTTTTCTTCATCGGCGTAGGCGGCGTGATGATGTCCTCCCTGGCTCTGCTCACCGCCCGCGCGGGACACCCCGTCCACGGCTCCGACCGTACCGCCACTCCCCTCACCGACGCCATGGCCGCCGAGGGTATCCGCTTTTACAATGGCCACGCCGCCCACCATATCCCCCCCGATTGCGGCCTGGTAGTCTACACCGTAGCTATATCCGAGGACAATCCCG
>JAZOOM010000335.1:0-5157 GCA_045655025.1 Eubacteriales bacterium
CCGGTAGTCCCGCCCCCACCGACACCTGCCGCTCCTCGGAGGAAACGCAGGAGCGCCCCGCCTCGCAAGCCAGATCCGTCCGGGGACAGGGCCGGGAAAACGCTCGGTTAACAGCGGAAAAACGGGGATCTGCAGCGTGCATACATGCCTCCTGAATGCTTTTTCGGGGTCTCGACGGAGTCGAAACCGCCGTTCTTCCCGTATAGTCTCCCACAGCCGCGGCGTTTCTATGCGGAAACCTTGAAAAGCCTGTAATTTGTGGTCATAATGTACAATTTAAAAGTGCCTCCGTTGTGCAATCGTCCAAAACTGAAAAATATACTCGATTGCTTATTGATTCAAAAGCGATTGTATGGTATAATAGTGTGAGAAAACTGTATACGTGTCCCTATACCCATGGGGCACCGCATTTCACAAGGAGGAGAAACCGAACCATGATGAAGCGTATCTTTGCGTTGCTTCTTTGTGCCGCCACCCTGCTTACTTCCCTTGCCTTCGTTGGCTGTGACAACAAGGACAAGAAGGAAAAAGAAGAAGATAAGGGTCAGTACATCACCACCTATCTTACCGACAACGTCTACGACCTCGATCCCGCCAAGGCCTACACCAACGAGGCTCTGGCCAACGTGGTCAGCCTGATGTTCGACACCCTGTTCAAGCTGGACGAAAAGGGCAAGGTCAAAAAGTCCCTCGTCAAGGAGTATGTGATCGAGGAGAACGAGGCCGCCGGCGAATATAAGATGCAGCTTTACCTGAACGACACCAACTGGTCCGACGGTACTGCCGTATCCGCTAACGACATCGTCTTTGCCTGGAAGCGTCTGTTGGAGGTGGATGCCAACTACGAGGCCGCTTCCCTCCTGTTCGACATCAAGAACGCCCGCGCCGCCAAGGAAGGCGATTGCTCCATCGACGACGTGCGTATCTACCCCGCCGAGCAGCAGATGCTGGAGATCTTCTTCGAGGGCAAGATCGACTACGATCAGTTCCTTCTGAACCTGACCTCCCTGGCTTTGGCTCCCCTGCGTGACGATATCGTCTCCAAGTCTGACGACTGGGCCAAGAAGCCCGGTACCATGGTGTGCTCCGGTCCCTTCAAGCTGGGCCGTGTCAACATGAAGCTGGGTACCGATCCCGATACCGAGAAGCTGTTCGACGCATACCACGAGTACAAGGATGCCAACGGCTTCGATAAGGTGGGCGACTACTTCTGGAAGCAGTCCATCACCGACTTCATGCTGGAGCGCAATATCTACTACTACCGTGACTATGAGGAGGACCGTCTGAAGAAGTCCGTCACTCCTTACAAGATCTGCGTGGACTGCTCTCTGACCGAGGAGCAGCTGACCGCTATGTACGATGCCGGTATGGTCATGTACATCAGCGATATTCCTCTGGCACTCCGTAAGGACGGCTCCATCGCCGCCGACGCCGTTGTGGCAGAGAAGTCCATGTCCACCAACTCCATCTACCTCAACCAGAACGCTGTCATCGACAACGGCACCGAGGAGGGTGAGAAGCTCTTCGCCAACGAGAAGGTTCGTCAGGCTCTGTCTCTGGCCATCGACCGTAACGCCATCGTGGGTGCCGTCGTGTACGCCCAGGCCGCAACCGGTCTGATCCCCACCGGTGTGTTCGAGGCCGGCGTTGCCAAGACCACCTTCCGTGATGCTTGCACCACCTCCTACGAGTACCTGAGCACCGATGCCGCCAAGGCCGCCGCTCTGCTCTCCGAGGCAGGCATTAAGCCCTCCAAGTACACCTTCCAGCTCACCGTCGCCGCTTACGACGAGGTGCACTGCGCTATCGCTGACATCATCGTTGCCAACTGGGCTGCCCTGGGCTTCAACGTCTCCGTGAAGAAGCTGGACACCATTGTCAACAACGACTACTACAAGTTCACCGATTCCACTCCCGCCGATATCTGTGACGATCTGTACGCAGAGGAGCTTCGCGCAGGCAAGTTCGAGGCCATCCTGTTCGACTACGTAGCCTTCTCCGCTGACGCCTTCTCCGTGCTCGCTCCCTTCGCCAAGCCCTTCTCCGGCCGCGGCATGGACATGTCCAACCCCGACGAGTACCTGCTGACCCCCCACATCACTGGCTACGACAGCGAGGCTTACAACACCCTGATGGAGGAGATCTTCGCCGAGAAGGTCATCGCCAACCGTGCTGACAAGCTCCGCGAGGCTGAGCAGCTGCTCATGACCGATATGCCCGTGATCCCCGTGGTCTTCAACCTGAACGCCACCGTCACCAGCGCCAAGATGAAGGGCGAGACCGTAAGCTACTACAACGTAACCTTCTTCCAGAAGGCAAAGATCGCTTCCTACGACAAGTATCTGGAGGCCGGTAAGACCTACATCACCGCTCACTTCGCTGAGCTGAAGTTCACCGAGTGCAACGAGTGCGCTTACAAGGAGTTCGATCTGTTCAAGACCGCGAACACCATCTACTCCCAGTACTTCCTTGACGAGAAGGAATCCAAGTAATCATCCGATCCCCCCCGCGTAAGCGGGGGGATTTTTTCGGTTTGAATAGGAATTTTTATGAAAAGTTATAGACAAGCGGGGCTTTTTGTGCTATAATAATAGAATGGACGAGGTGTTTCATCCCTCTGAAAAATTCCCCAGGACACGCCATGTCGGGAGGTCAAGTCATGCGCATTCTGAACCTGTTTCCGGGCTCGTACGGATCCAACTGCTACATTCTCGAGGATGACGGCCACGCCGTCGTCGTAGACCCCTCCGCCGCCTCCTCCGCCATTCTGCGACAGGTGGAAAAGGACGGCTGTACTCTGGATGCCATTCTTCTGACCCACGGACATTTCGACCATATCATGTCCATTGATACCCTCCGCGAGGCTGTTCCCGGTTTGAAGGTCTATATTCACGCGGGCGACGCGCCCATGCTGACCGATGGCGACAAGAACGCTTTCCGCTTCTTCTTCAAGCAGGATCGGGTATGGAAGCCCGCCGACGTCCTGCTGGCACACGGCGATGAAATTCCCGTAGGCAACGCCACCCTCCGCGTCATCCATACCCCCGGACATTCCCCGGGCTCGGTCTGCTACTACTGCGAGGAATCCAATCTCATGCTGACGGGTGACACCCTCTTCTGTGAGAACATCGGCCGCTTTGACCTGTGGGGCGGCAGCTTTGAGACCATCCGCGCCTCCCTGGAATCCCTCCGCGCCTATAACCCCAAAACCATGATCTACCCCGGACACGATTGCAACGAGTGGCTGGGGCGGGCTCTGGACTCCGTTCTTCCCCTCTGAAACATTACCGAAAGGAAACCCATATACATTATGAACCTGGATTATCAAAAGTTAGCTGACTTGCTTTTCCCCCACGTCACCGAGACTCCCGCCGAGTGCGAGGCTCGCTTCCCCGCCCGCGACCTTCCCGAGGGCGCTAAGGTGACCCGTTTCGCCCCCTCCCCCACGGGATTCGTCCACTTCGGCGGACTGTTCCCCGTTATGGTTGGCGAGCGTCTGGCTCTCCAGTCGGGCGGTGTGTTCTACCTCCGCATTGAGGACTCCGACGCCAAGCGCGAGGTGCCCGGCGCCGCCGAGGGTCTCATCACCACCCTGGAGCGTTACGGCATCCACTTCGACGAGGGCGCTATCCTGGGCTCCGACGGCAAGGTGACCGACATCGGTGACTACGGCCCCTATAAGCAGAGCCTCCGCGCCCCCCTCTACCACGTCTTCGCCAAGAAGCTGGTGGCCGAGGGCAAGGCCTACCCCGTGTTCACCACCGAGGAGGAGCTGGACGCCCTGAAGGCAACCGACAAGAAGGCCGAGATCAAGAACGTGGACTGGGAGGCCGAGGCCGCCGCAAGACGGGCGGAGATGCTGTCCCACCGCGAGTTCACCATGGAGGACGTGGAGCGGAGTCTGGCCGCAGGCAACCCTTGGGTGCTGCGCCTGCTCTCCGACGGTGACGGTGAGAAGAAGATCACCTTCCAAGACCTGGTGCGCGGCAAGCTGGAAATGCCCGTCAACGACGAGGACTTCGTCCTTCTGAAGTCCGACGGCATCCCCACCTACCACTTCGCCCACGCCGTGGACGATCACCTCATGGGCACCAACCTCGTCATCCGCGGCGAGGAGTGGCTCCCCTCCCTCCCCAAGCACCTCCAGCTCTTCTACTACCTGGGCTTTAAGGCTCCCAAGTACATGCACATCTCCCAGATCATGCGTCTGGACGAGAACGGCAACAAGAAGAAGCTCTCCAAGCGCGACATGGGCGCTAACTTGGACGACTACGCCAAGATGGGCTACTGCGCCGAGGCCGTGGCCGAGTA
Source organism: Eubacteriales bacterium (assembly GCA_045655025.1). Taxonomy (GTDB): domain Bacteria; phylum Bacillota; class Clostridia; order Oscillospirales; family CAG-272; genus CAMEON01. The sequence continues at coordinate 4,312 of JAZOOM010000335.1, forward strand.
CGTGCTGACCCTTCTGAACTCCAACTACGAGGAGTGGAGAGCCGCCAACCCCACTCTGCCCTACACGGATTTCCCCTTCAACATCAAGAAGATGAGTGCTTCGGGCTGTCTCTTTGACTTCCAGAAGCTGAACGACGTGTCCAAGAACGTCCTCTCCCGCATGAGTGCCGAGGAGGTCTACACCAAGTACACCGCATGGGCTTCCGAGTACGACACCGAGATGAATGCTCTGCTCACCGCGAATCCCGACTACGCCAAGGCCATCTTCGCCATCGGCCGCGGCGGCAAGAAGCCCCGCAAGGACTTCACCGTCTGGACGGACGTGCGCCCCTACCTCGACTTCTTCTACGATGAGTTGTTTACCATCAAGGACGCCTTCCCCGAGGGCACCGACATGGCAGACGTGAAGGCCACCATCGCCGCCTTCAAGGCCTCCTACGATCCCGCAGACGAGATGACCGTGTGGTTCGACAAGGTCAAGGCCATCGCCACAGATCTGGGCTACGCCGCCGATATGAAGGCCTACAAGGCCGATCCCACCGCCTTCAAGGGCAGTGTGGCCGATATCTCCGGCTTCCTCCGTCTGGCCGTCACGGGCAAGCTCAACGCCCCCGATCTCTACACCGTCATGCAGCTGCTGGGTCAGGAGAAAGTGTTCGCAAGACTGGACGTATTCCAAGCCTGAATTCTCCCCGTAGGGCGGGGGCTTGCTCCCGCCGCTACTCAACGTCACTGAGATATCTTTTCGGCGGGAGCAAGCCCCCGCCCTACAAAATAATCTATCATATTGGATAAGGAAAAAACCATTATGGAAAACGAAGTCAAGCATTCCAATTTCATCCACGA
>JAZOOM010000336.1:0-1620 GCA_045655025.1 Eubacteriales bacterium
GGCGAGTACCTCATGATGGTGACGAGAAACGGTACCATCAAGCGCACGCTGCTGTCTGAATTCGAATACCAGCGCAAGGGCGGTAAGATCGCCATCACGCTGGATGAGGGTGACGAGCTGCTCTACGTTCTGCACACCGACGGTGAGCGGGAGATCATCATTGCTACCGCCGCCGGTAACGGTGTCCGCTTCCATGAGGAGCAGGTGCGTTGCATGGGACGTTCCGCCCGCGGTGTGAGAGGTATTTCTCTCCGCGAGGGTGACGGCGGCCGCGACCGCGTGGTGGGCGCCGTTGTGGTGGATGATGCCAAGCATCTGGTTACCATCACCGAGGGCGGCTTCGGTAAGCGTTCTCCCTTCGACGATTTCCGCACTATGGCCAACCGCGGCGGATTTGGTGTCCGTACCCACAACATCACCGAAAAGACGGGTCTGCTCTCGGGTATTGCCGCTGTGGATGGGGATCAGGATCTCATGATGATCACGGATCAGGGCACCATCATCCGTACCCCCGCCTCGGATATTTCCATTCTGTCCAGAAGTGCCGCCGGTGTCATCGTCATGCGTCTGCCTGAGGGTCAGTACGTGGCGAACTTCACGGTGGTTGCCAAGGAAGAGAAAGAGGATATGGAGGATGAGGACGACGAGATCATGACCGAGGAAGGTGTGGAAACCGATACCGAGGCTGTGGAGATCGTTGAGTCCGAGTCCGACGAGGCAAGTGATACAGATGAGGAATGATGCCATGAAAAGAATTCTTCCCCTTCTGTTGGCTGTGTTGCTCCTTGGCGGTGTTCTGCTGGGGATGAGCTCCTGTAGTGCCAGCGAGCCCGCTCCCGATATTGACGAGGTGTACGACCGTCTGGTGCAGGTTATCGAGGCCTCCCATGAGGTCAACGTTCTGCTCTTCGGTGCGGGTCTTCCCGTGTATCCCCGCGGAGACGCCGAGGATGATCTGGTACACCGCTACTACGGATTTTCCGACGAGAGCCGTGTGTTCGTTACTCCCTATGCCAAATACGGCAGTATTGAGGAAATGCAGGCCGCCATCGCCGCTGTGTACAGCACCGAGTATCGGGCGTCCCTGTATCAGTCTCTGTTTACGGGCTACGCGTCCGACGGAATGTCGGTGATGATGCCTGCTCGATTCAGCGAGGATGAAAAGTATCTGTACATGAGTCAGTACGTGGATCCTCTGGTGGAGGGGGTACGGGTGTACGATTACGCCTCTATGGAGATCGTCAGCTACTCCCATTCCTCTATGCTGCGGGTGTCGATCATGTCCTATACCGACAAGTATCCCGATGAGTGGAAAAAGGTTTATTTGACCTTTGTTTATGAGAATGGGGATTGGTATTTGGATAGTCCCAGTTGCTGATAGTATAGGTATATTTATAATAAAAGGCCTCTTTCCTTTTGGGAGAGAGGCCTTTTTTGTGTAGATGGAGTTCAAATTTGGGTTTATCGCACTGCGATAAACCCAAAGTGATGTAGCCGCAAGCGGCAGAGATGTGCGCCCATGGGCGCGTGATGTACGCACTTCGTGCGCGTGATGTGCGGCTACGCCGCGTTAAGGAAGAAACCCTTCGGGTTTCAATTTGAATTGTAATGGACAAAACC
>JAZOOM010000337.1:0-3045 GCA_045655025.1 Eubacteriales bacterium
TAAGGGACTCGCGATATTTGCCGAAGGCAAATTCGCCCCGAGCGTAAGCGAGGAGGTTTTCAAAAGTCCCTTAAGCGGGTGCAGGGCAGAGCCCTGCCGCTCCCGTTAAACAGCAATTTCTTTACTCCATCCGTTCCCCCACGGTCACGGTGCCGTCGGGGTTCCACGCAAGTCTGAAGATCTCCAGATACTGCTCACAGCCGGGCTCGCGCTGGGCACAGGAGATGTACCAATTCCCCTTGAACTCGAAAACCTCGGCGCAAGAGGGGACGTTGGCGGGACAGGCGGGCGGGTCGCCCTGCTTTTCCAGAAGCATGCCCAGGCTCTGCCAGCCGTCCACGGGGTTGTCAGACACGGCGTAGGCTGTGCCGTAGCCACAGTTGGTGTAGAACAGGTAGTAGCGGCCGTCGTGCTTGAGAACGAAAGGGGATTCCAGCGTAATGTCACAAATATCAAAGTGGTACGCCCCCCGATCCTCCCAGCTCACCATATCGGTGGAGGAGGCAATGCCCATGGCGGTCTCAAAGCCGCCGTCGGGGCGCTTGCGGGAGGTGCAATAGTACATGTAGGCGGTACCGTCGTCGTCCACCATGACCATGGAGTCACGGCAATCCGACCAGCGATCCTCGTGCCATTCCGTCCAGTCTCCCGGGAGCACCACAGGGTTTCCGGGGTGCTTTTTCCACGCAAACAGGTCGTCGGAGGTGGCCAGGCAAATGGTCTGGGCTACGTGGATATTCACGCCGGTATAGTACATATAGTACCGCCCGTCCCTCTCGGTCACACCGGGGGCCCAGACCTGATAATCGTCGGGTGCGCCGGCATCGGCGGTGAGGCAGGGAGGATAGATGTCCCAATGGATGAGATCCTCGGTGACAGCGTGGCCAACGGTGTCCACGAAGCGGCCATCCCATTCAAAGCCGATGTAGCCCCGATTGTAGAACAGATGCATTCTTCCGTCCTTTTCCACGAAGGAATGGTCGATGAGGGACATACCCGGCTCGGTGAATTTTCCCTTGAGGGGATACTCTCCACGCGCCAGAGCCTCGGCGTACTTCTCGGCGCGCCCCATGAGATTTTCCACGGTATGACCCACCGCGCCCCCAAAGCGGCCTCCGGCATACGCGCCCGCATTCACGGTTTCGGCGCGGTTGATGAGCTCATCAATGATGGCGACGGTCTTGACCGTCTCGAAATCCGTTTTCATGCGTAAAGGGGCGATCAGCAGGCGCACGGCGCAGTAGCGGCGGTAAAAAGGGGTAATATTCATAAAAATTCCTTCCTTTCACGGGTCTGCGATTGGCGTGATTTCTTCTTTATTATACCATAATCGGAGTTTCATGTAAAGAGCTTTCACGAAATGCGAAAGAAAAAACATTCAGAGCAGGACGAAACGGTTCTTTTCAGCGGTCAGCACCCCCTCGCGGCGAAGCTTACTGATCTCGGCGGACAGGCCGCTCCGATCCACCTCCAGATAGTCGGCTAACTCCTGGCGGTCGTAGGGGATGGTAACCGTGTTGCTTCCCTGCTCCTTGGCGGTCATGAGAAGGTAGGTCATGAGCTTGTCCCGTGTGGTGCGCTTGGAGGTGATCTCCAGCTTGCGGTGGAACATGAGATTCTTGGCGGCGGTCTGCTTCATGAGATTGTAGATGATGCGGTTATGAAAACTACAGCCGTTGCAGCAGGGTGTCAGCACCCGATTCACAGCGATCATCAGAACGGCGCAGTCCGAGGCGGCGGTGACGTCCACGGGCAGGGACTCCACCTCCGCGCAGGCAAAGGTCTCTCCAAAGACCTGAGATGCGGCCACGGCGGCGACGATACTGCGGTTCCCGTAGTAGTCGGTTCTCGTGATGAGGACGTCCCCCGACAGAACTACCCCCAGATGGGTGGGACGGTCGCCCTCCCGCAGAATGGCGGCTCCCTTGGGATACGCGCGGACAGTACCGCCGAGGCAATCCAGGAGATTCAGAAGGTCGGTCTCCTCCATATCAGAAAACAGGGGCGATTTTTGAAGAATGGGCAGATAATTTTTCATAAAACCTCGATTTTGTTGAAAATTCAACAGACTTTCTGCTCTTATTATAGTATAATGGAGCCGCAAAGTCAAGAACAAATTCACATTTCGGAGGAAATATATATGAAGCGCAAGATCATTCACATTGACAGAGACCTGTGCAACGGTTGCGGTGCCTGCTCGGCGGCTTGCCACGAGGGGGCCATTGAGATGGTGGAGGGCAAGGCCGTCCTGACCCGTGAGGACTACTGCGACGGTCTGGGGGACTGTCTCCCCGCCTGTCCCACGGGGGCTATCACCTTTGAGGAGCGGGAGGCTCCCGCCTACAACGAGGCGGCGGTGCTGGCCGCCAAGGCGCAGAAGGACGCCGAAGCCAAGGCACAGGCAAAGCCCCTTTCCAAGCCTGCTACCCCCGCTATGCCCGCCCACGGTGTTCACGGCGGCGCAAAGCTCCCTTGCGGTTGTCCCGGCACCAATTCCAAGCGCATCGTACGGGATGAGTCGGCTTGCTCGGTCTCTGCGGCTCCCGTGACCAGCCGTCTTTCCCAGTGGCCTGTGCAGATCAAGCTGGTACCCGTCCATGCGCCCTATTTCGACGGCGCCCACCTTCTGATTGCCGCCGACTGCACCGCCTACGCCTACGGGAACATCCACGAGGAGTTCATCAAGGGCCGCGTGACCCTCATCGGCTGTCCCAAGCTGGACGAAGGGGACTACGCCGACAAGCTGACCGCCATCATCTCGAACAACAATATCAAGAGCATCACCATCCTGCGGATGGAGGTTCCCTGCTGCGGCGGTATCGAGAACGCCGCCAAGCGGGCGATCCAGACCAGCGGAAAGTTTTTGCCTTGGCGGGTGGTGACGGTGAGCACGGATGGGCGGCTGATGGACTGTTGACGGTGCGGTAAATTGGGGTTTATCGGTCTGTTTGCCGTCCGCATGCCCCGCGTGCCCAAAGGGGGTGCAGGGGGCGAAGCCCCCGCAAAAAAGAGCGCTAGGGGGGGCGGTGTCGGAGGGGGGGACGC
>JAZOOM010000338.1:0-9558 GCA_045655025.1 Eubacteriales bacterium
CCCCCGTCACCCTCTCGGAGCTCCGAGGCCGCAGAGTCGTTCTCTATTTCTACCCCAAGGACAATACCCCCGGCTGTACCCGCCAGGCCTGTGCCTTCGCGGCAAATCTTGCCGAATTTGAAAGGCGCGGCATCACCGTCATCGGCATCAGCAAGGACAGCGTAGCCTCCCATCAAAAATTCGCAGAAAAATATAACCTCCCCTTCATTCTCCTCTCCGACCCCGACCGCGTGGCCATCGAGGCCTACGGCGTCTGGCAGGAGAAGAAAATGGCGGGCAAGGTGGGCATGGGTGTGGTGCGCACCACCTTCCTCATTGACGAGAACGGCATGATCTCGGCTATTATGCCCAAGGTCAAGCCCGATACCAACGCCGCCGACATTCTGGCCATGCTCTGAGCCGTCACCGCCGCTCTCTCTTTTCCCGCCGATTGTTTGGCGGGCATTGACAGAGCGGCGTTTTTTTGCTATAATAAGGACAGAATCCCTTGGGAGGTGACCTATGAAGGACGGTAAAAAATACATACTGGTGGCCGACGACGAAGCCGAGATCCGCGAGGTGTTGACCCTGCTGCTCTCGGGAGAGGGCTACGCCGTGGTCTGCGCCGAGGACGGACAGACCGCCGCCGAGCTGGCGTCCCCCGAGATCGACCTGTACATTCTGGACGTCAACATGCCCCGCGCGTCGGGCTTTTCGGCCGGGGCGGACATCCGCCGCCGCTTCGATACCCCCATCATGTTCCTGACGGCCTATTCGGGAGAATCCGACAAGGTCATGGGCTTTTCGGTGGGAGCGGACGACTATCTGGTCAAGCCCTTTTCCAACGCCGAACTTCTCATGCGGGTCAAGGCCATCCTCCGCAGACGGGTGGAGCCGCCTGCCCCCGCAACAGAGCCCCTGCCGAACAACCGCTTGCCGTTGGGAGATCTGGTTCTGGATCTCGGCAGTCAGACCGTACTTCGAGGTGAGGAGGCCATCGCCCTGACCTACACCGAGTTCCGCATTTTGGAGCTGCTCCTGACCCACCGCAAGCGGATCTTCTCTCCCGACCACATCTACCAAAGCGTGTGGAACGACAACGCCGTAGGGGATGCCGCCATTATGGTGCACATCAAGAACCTCCGCAAGAAGCTGGGAGACGATTCCCGCAATCCCACCTACATCAAGACCGCATGGGGAAGGGGGTATTACGTTGACTAAACTACCTCGTAAACGCCGCCGCCTATCGCTGGAGATCCTTGTGACCTTCGCCATCTGTCTGGCCGTCGCCACCTTTCTGTACCTGTTTTTGACGGCCATCACGATAGGCCTCGTGGAGGAATACTGCTTCAATCACGATATCCCTCTGGGGGAGGACGAGCTTTACCGTCTGGATACATTCGTGTTCAGCGTGGGCTTTGCCGTGTCTGCCGCGTTCTTCACGGTGCTGTTCCTTGCCCTTTTCGGGGAAAAGCTGGGGTATATCCGCATAGTGACCAACGGTGTGGATGCCATGCGAGAGGGGAATGTGGACCCCCGCGTGCCCGTCAAGGGGAACAACGAGCTGACCGAGCTGGCCGAGGCGGTCAACTATCTGGCCGAGACCCAGAGGCAGGTCAGAACCGCCGAGGAAAAGCTCCGTCAAGACAGAGAGGAGCTGATCCGCTCCCTCTCCCACGATATCCGCACTCCCCTGACTTCCCTCATGTCCTACACCGAACTCCTATGCGCCAAGGACACCGTCACCCCCGAGGAGCTGACGGCCTACCTTGCCCTCGTGACCCAAAAGACCGCGCACATGAAGGAGCTGACGGATATCCTGCTGGACGGCGGCCGCCGCAATCCCGAGTACTTCGAGGATGCCCGCCTCCTGTTCTTCCAGCTGTGTGAGGAGCTGGAGGAGGCCTTGGAGGATTTTGCTCTGTCGGTAGATCTGACCGCCCTGCCTCCCTTTGCGGGGAGCTTCGACGTGGCCGAGCTGCGGCGGGTCTTCGACAATCTCGCCTCCAATATCGTCAAGTATGCCGCCCCCGCCGCTCCCGTGACCCTTGCCGTCACCAAGGACGAAAGAGGCGTGGTCATCTTCCAAAGCAATACCGTCAACCCCGCCGCCTCCCCCGCGGAGAGCCACCGCATGGGGCTGGCAGGTATTCGCCGCATTGCCCAAGGCTACGGAGGAAGTGTGGAAGTTACCCAAGAATCGGGAAAGTTCTCCATCACCGTGATCCTGTCGGATATTGCGTAAAAACCTTTCATTATCCGTAAATCTTTAGAAATCTTCAGAAAAACTTGCGTTTTTTCTTTAGAAACCTATGGTATTCTATTGTCACCAAAGGGGAACACCCCCTGCGGACAGTAAACAGTCAATAAAACAAAAACGAAAGTGAGGATTTCTTATGTTTACTTCTTTGGATCTGTTAGTCGTTCTGTTCATGGCTCTGGCCGCCACCGCCCTGCTGGCTGTGTCCCTCATGTTCCTCCTGCGGAACAAGACCGTCAAGCGCATCTGCCTGTACGCCGTATCCGCATTCGGGGTATACATGGCGGGAGTGGGGATCTACATCGGTTGCGGCATGTTCCCCGTTCAGATGGCCGTGGGCGTGATCGCCGCCCTCGTCAGTATCGGTGCCGTGGTTCTGGAGCGTGTCCGCAAGAGAAACGACAAGGCCTTCCTGATCGCCCGCATCGCCTCCGCTGCCGCCCTTGTGGTCAGCCTGCTCAACGCCGCCCTGTGATCCGACACAAACCCAAGAGCCCCCTTGCGGGGCTCTTTTTTTCCTTCGAAAAGCCTTGCATATCGCGGCTTTATGTGGTATAATGACAGTATCGGCAGATATTCTTGCCACACTCACATTTTTTCATAAGGAGACCCACCATGAGCAGCTTTGAGAATCTTCGCATCGTAGACAACTTCTACCAGACCTCACTGTTTTTCCCCATGCCCACCGTCATCATCTCCACCCTCTGCGAGGACGGCACCACCAATCTGGGTCCCTACTCCTTGGTTCAGCCCTACTACGTGGCGGGCAAGGACTACTACGCCATGCTCCTGTGTTGCCGCAACTCCTCCAACACCGCCCAGAACATCCTGCGCAACGGCAAATGCACCCTGAACTTCATCGACGACAAACCCGCCACCTTTAAGGAGGCCGTCAAGCTTTCTTGGCCCGGTGACAAGCCCTCGGAGAAGATGCCCAAGTGCAAGTTCAAGCTGGAAAAGAGCCTTCTGGAGGAGGAGACGGGTGAGGCGCGCCCCATGGTGCTGACCGATGCTATTGAGGCCATTGAATGCACGTGGATGCGGGAGCTGGACGGCGCTGATCGCGACACGGCGGGCGAGCTCAACGGCTACGAGGGGCCTTACCACGATTTCAACGGTATCACCAGTAAGTTCGGCGCCCACTTCATCCTCCGCGTAGACAAGATCCTCATGAAGAAGAAGTACCGCGACGCCATCATAAACGGCGTCCGCGCCAAGGACTTCCCCCCTCTGCCCGTGGCCTACGGCTACCGCGACAGCAAGAACTTCTGGTTCCACAGAAAATCCCGCATGAGAGCCGAGCTGCTGCAGATGCGTCAGGCCTCGCTGGAATCCGTCCGCTATGCCGCCGACCGCGCCGACGACAAGGTGAAGTTCACCGACGAAGCCCTCATGACGGTGCTGGCCGTGCCCCGCGTGTTCCTGCCTCTTGTGCTGAAGGGGTGCGTGGATTGGGCGAAGGAGAACGGCGTGGATCTCATCACCGCCGAGCATATGCAGATCATCAACGATAAACGGGCGAAGGAGAAGAATAAAAAATAAGGAGAACGAGCCATGAAGGATACGACCGCCCATACTCCGCAGAGGATCCCCTCCTACGAAACACTGGAAAAGCGTTTTATCGAGGGAGTCATGAAAACAGTGGATGTGGACTACGTCTCCTCCGCTTCGGTGCGTCGCAACAACCGAGGTGTGGATGCCTACCGCAAGGCCGCCACGGAAATTGGCACGTACTACCTCCAACAAATCCCGCATTTTGCCGCCTTTTTGTACCATGAGCATCCGAAGATCCGCATCTGTGCCGCCGTTTGTCTGGTGGAACTGATGCCATCCCCTGCGGACGTGCGGGAGAGGGCTTTGGCCGTGGTCAACCGTCGCCGCGAAGAATCAGACGGAGCCGAGCGAATGGGCTGGGATCGGTGGTTGGAGCGCCACGCCTGACCTGCGTTGCGCTTTCACACAGGCAAGACACGCAGATTCCACAAAGAGTGAACAGAGAGGAGCTATTATGTTCGATTTCACAAACAAAATAGCCGTCGTCACAGGCGGCGCCCGCGGCATCGGCAAGTGTATCCGCGAGCAGTTCGAGGCGGCAGGCGCTACCGTCTGTGTCATTGATCTGCTGGACAACGACTACTTCACAGGCGACCTCGCCGATAAGGAGACCTTGGAGCGCTTCGCCGCCAAGGTAATCTCCGACTTTGGCCGCGTGGACTACCTCATCAACAACGCCGCCCCCAAAATGTGCGGCATCGCCGAGGGGGGCTATGAGGACTTCGAGTACGCCCTCAAGGTAGGCGTGACCGCCCCCTTCTACCTCTCCAAGCTCTTCGCGCCCTACTTTACCGAAGGAGCAAGCATTGTCAACATATCCTCCTCCCGCGATCGCATGAGCCAGCCCCAAACCGAGAGCTACACCGCCGCCAAGGGCGGGATCTCGGCGCTGACCCACGCGCTGGCGGTGAGCTTTGCAGGCAAGGTGCGGGTCAACTCCATCTCCCCCGGCTGGATCGACAATAACTACACCGTCTACGAGGGCCCCGACGCCACCCAACAGCCCGCTGGGCGGGTGGGCAATCCCCCCGATATCGCCAATATGGTGCTGTACCTCTGCTCCCCTATGGCAGGCTTCATCACAGGCGAGAACATCTGCATTGACGGCGGCATGACCCGCCTCATGATCTACCACGGGGATCACGGATGGGAGCTGAAATAACGCCACAAAAAAAACGATGAGAGTCGCCTGTTGCCTGCGGCTCTCATCGTTTTTTCCGTTTACCTCACCACCGAGGAATGTCTGTAAATATAAAACTCCTCCTGTGAGGGCATCCACTTCTTCTCCTTCGGGGGGAAAGCGGCGTCGAAGGCCTCCACGGCGGCGGTATCGTCACAGCAGTCGGCGGCGGTAGAGGGAATGTACATCCACTTTTTACCCTCCAGCACACCGGGGACAAGCTCTGCCACCAGCAGGGCGGTAGGGTAGTTCCCCTCCACCACAAAGCTGACGTTCTTCTTCTTACAGCTCACGAATCCGCGGCTGACGTAATTGCCGGGATTGCCGAAATTGATGTTCACGTCGTAGCCCATTTCCCGCGCCTTGGCAAAGGTATGCTCAATGAGCAGCTTACCCAGCTTCATGCGCTGGTACTTGGGAGACACGCAGAGGGGCCCGAAGGACAGAATCTCCTTGCGGTTGCCCTCCCCGTCCTCCAGCCATGCCTTGGTGTACATGATGTTGCCGATGATCTCACCGTCCAGCTCCAGCACGAAGGCCAGCTCGGGGATGAAATCGGGGTGAGAGCGCATGGTATGGACGTAGTAATGCTCCGACGCCCCGGGGACGTAGACGTTCCAGAAGGCCTCGCGGGTCAGCTCCTCCACGGCGCGGTAGTCGGCGGGGGTTTCTTGGCGGATGATGATGTTTTCCATGTTCGTATCCTTTCCAAAGTGATGAGACCATTATACCACAAAATACCGCATTTGGCAAGGGAAAAGAATCGGTTGCTTGCCGAACACCTACAAAAATAGAGCTTGGACTATTGCTAAACAATAACCCAAGCTCACTTGGACACCTAATCCGGCCTGTGAACGCTACGGCGCTCGGCCTCCGGTGACAACCAATATTTCATAAAGTATGTGGAGAAGTCCAAGAGCTGAATATGCCCGAACCGAGATTCGACCCACAGCCTACGTCCATAACGCACCTTGAATGCGACTCCACCCTCATATTCTACCACACCGCTCGCCAAATGTCAAGAGGCTTTGCCCGAAAAGACACGCCTGCTGCTTCATATCCCATACGTCCCCGTCAAGGGGTCTCGAAACACCCCGATCTCGGGTGTCGCAAAGGTGAACACTACGAACAGCACCCCCAGCAAGCACAGCCCTCCCAACGCCAACCGAGGCCGCTCACAATTCACCCTTCCCTTCTCAAACAGCCGCGTCTCATACAGATACGCCGCCGCCGCAGACACAAAGAAAATGGTGATATTAAGCCAGTCGGGGGATTTGCCCACCACCCCGTTGTAGGTGTAGAATAGAACAGGGATCAACGCCAGCCCCAACAGCATCCCCCGCAGCTTCACGCACCAGAAATCCTCCCGATCCTTGAAGAAAAAGCTCTGCGCGACTGCGTACAGAAGCATGGGCCAAAAGAGCAGCTTCATATGCTCCCAGGTGGACTCGTTCACCCCCGAAAAGGGCGCGACCCACACAGTCTCCCCCAGCCAGTCGTAGAGAAAATGCAGGAGCGTACCGCCCAGGGCGGTCACTCCATACCCGAAAAGCTGCCACAAGCGGACGGAACGGTTCATACAGCACCTCGTTTTTTGTCACAGTATATGCCCCGATCCCGTCTTCTATGCCCGCAAACCCTTGACAGGAAAAGGAATTTTTGGTATAATGGTGGCATAGCTCCCCGACGAAAGGAACACTTGCACGGCATGAATGCATATCTGAACCACCTATCCAAAATCGAATTCGTCATCACCAACGCCTGCACTGGCCGTTGCAAGCACTGCTCCGAGGGGGATCACACTGCCTGCGGGGAGCGCATCGACCCACGGATCGCCGCCGACGCGGTGAGAAAGATCGCCGCCGCATACAATATCCAAACCGTCATGACCTTCGGCGGTGAACCTCTCTTGTACCCCGACGCGGTCTGCTCCATCATGACCGCCGCCAAGGAGCTGGATATCCCCAAGCGGCAGGTCATCACCAACGGCTACTTTTCCAAAAGTCCCGAGAAGATCCGCGCCGTGGCGCAACGCTTGGCCGAGTGCGGAGTCAACGACCTCCTTTTGTCGGTGGACGCATTCCATCAAGAAACCATTCCTTTGGAGGTGGTGAAGACCTTCGCACAGGAAGCCCAAGGGGCAGGCATCCCCATCCGTCTCCAGCCCGCGTGGCTGGTGAGCGCGGAGCATGACAATCCATACAACCGAAAAACACGGGAGATCCTCGACAGCTTTGCCGATATGGAGATTTCCGTGAACGACGGAAACGTCATATTCCCCGAAGGAAACGCGGTGAAATATCTCGCAGCGTATTTCACGGATGAGCTTCCCGAAAATCCATACGTGGAAGACCCCACCGACATGAAGTGCGTGTCCTTCTCGGCAAACGGCGACGTGCTGGGGGGAAACGTATATGAACAGGACATTCTTAAAATCTTGAAGAACTACACTCCCTAAAAGGAGAAAACCATGACCAACCAAGACATCCTCCGCGTCGCCATGACCCAATCCGCCGCCGACCTCTGCGCCGATGCGGCTGACTTTGAAAAAAGCGAAAACGTCATCGTTCTTTCCCATGCGCGAGACGATGCCCGCCGCTACTTAACCCTCCCCTTCACCTGCCAGCTGGTGTCCTACGGCAGTAACGTGGTGGCCTCGGTGTCCCCCGAATTCCGCGAGATCACCGAGAAATACGTCAACGCCTACCCCGTAGAACACCTTTTTGAGACACCAAACCTGCACGTCCTGGGCGAGGCGCTCATGGAGCGGGGACAGAAGATCTGCTTCATGGCGGAGTATTTTTTGCCCGACGTGGATTTCCTCCGCCCTTTGGATTGCCCCTTTGAAACGCGAGTTTTGACCCAACAAGACTTCACAAACCTCTACCGTCCCGAATGGTCAAACGCCCTGTGCGAGCGCCGCAAGCACCTCGACGTGCTGGGCGTGGGGGCATACGACGGGGACAAGCTCATCGGTCTGGCGGGGGCATCCGCCGACTGCGACACCATGTGGCAGATCGGCATCGACGTACTGCCCGACTACCGCAGGCAGGGGATCGCCTCGGCTCTGACCAGCCGTCTGGCCATGGAGATCCTTGCGCGCGGGAAGGTGCCCTTCTACTGCGCCGCGTGGAGCAATATCAAGTCGGTGCGCAATGCTCTGAGGAGCGGCTTCCGTCCCGCATGGGTGGAGATGACGGCCAAGCCCAAAGAAATGGTAGATGAAATGAACGGAGTACAACATGATCATACTTGAAACCCCTCGCCTCCGCATCCGACGGTACACCCCCGAGGACTTCGATGCCCTCTACGCCATCCTCTCCGATCCCGAAACCATGAAATATTACCCCAAGCCCTACGACAGTGCGGGAGTCACCCGCTGGATCAACTGGTGTCTGGACAGCTACGAAAAGCACGGCTTCGGCCTCTGGGCGCTGGAGCTGAAGGACACGGGGACATTCATCGGGGATTGCGGCATCTCCATGCAACGCATCGACGGAGAATGGCTCCCCGAGATCGGCTACCACGTGAACAAGAACTGCTGGCGGCAGGGCTATGCCAAGGAAGCCTTCGCCGCCGTGAAGGATTGGTTCTTTGAGAACACCGACTACGACTGCGTTTATTCCTACATGAACCAAGAAAACCTCCCCTCGTGGGCTACGGCGGCCTCGGGCGGCATGACGCGGATCAAGGCCTACGCGGACGAGGAGGAAGCCCTGTACGTGTACGCCATCACCCGAAACCAATGGAAGGAGGACAAGGCGCGCCATGAAGATCGCAAATAACGTCCTGAAGCACTACCTCCAAAACGTCTACTTCATCACAGGCACGGCCTACGCGGGCAAGTCTACTGCCGTGAAGATGCTGTCCGAGCGTTACGGCATGATCCTATGCGGGGAGAACTACCACATGGCCGTCTCCGAGACCGTAGCCACCCCCGATACCCACCCCGATCTCTGCTACAACCGCTCCCTCACCGACTGGCGGGACTTCGTCACCCGCACCCCCGAGGAGTACGAGCGTTGGATCTACGCCGTGGGACGGGAGGCCGCCGAGTTTGAGGTGGCCCACCTCATCGCCATATCCCAGAACCAAAAGGTTATCGTGGACACCAACATCCCTGTGGATGTGTTGAAGGAGATCTCGGACTATGACCACGTGGCGGTGATGCTCTCCCCTCAGTCCATGAGCGTAGACCGCTTTTTCGACCGCACCGACCCCGATAAGCAGTTCCTTTTGTCGGTCATCGACAGCTGTGACGACCCTGCGGCCGTCATGGAGAATTACCGCCAAGGCCTCGCCCGCATCAATAGCCAAGCCCACTACGACGAGTACGCAAACAGCGGCTTTTTCACCGTAGTGCGTGAGGACACCGACCGAGATACAAGAGGAGAGGTCTGCGAGAGGATCGCCAAGCACTTCGGGTTGATCTGAACGGAATAACCGTATCGGATCTAAAGGGCATCTCTAAAAACCCCTCGCACGGCGAAATGCTGAGTAAACTCAGCCGGCAGAATCTTTTCCGCCCGAGCTTCGCGCCCGAGCCTTGCTCGGGGATCGTCACAAAAATCCTTCGTATTGCGTG
>JAZOOM010000339.1:0-4633 GCA_045655025.1 Eubacteriales bacterium
CCGACTGGTGCTGGACAAGATCGATTACGCAAATAACACCGTGACCCTGAACGGAGAGGTCTATCCCCTCAACGACGGTCATTTCCCCACCATCGACCCCGCCGACCCCTACGCCCTCACCGACGCCGAGCAGTCCCTCATCGACTCCCTGACCCACGCCTTCCGTCACAGCAAGGCACTCCGCAAGCATATCGAGTTCCTCTACAACGACGGCTCCCTCTACAAGATCTGCAACGGCAACCTCCTGTTCCACGGCTGTGTCCTCATGAACCCCGACGGCACCTTTGAGGAGGTCACCTCCTTCGACGGCAAGACCCGCTCGGGACGGCGGTACATGGACTTCTGCGACAAGATCGCCCGCTCCGCCTTCTACGAGCGGGGACAGGACGCCCTGGACTTCATGTACTACCTGTGGTGCGGCCGCCAGTCCCCCCTCTTTGGCCGTGAGAAGATGACCACCTTCGAGCGCTACTTCGTGGCTGACCGCAAGACGTGGACAGAGAACAAGAATCCCTACTACGCCCTGGTGGAGGACTACGACACCGCCACCTTCATCCTCCGTGAGTTCGGGCTGGACGAGACGAGCGGCCACATCATCAACGGCCACGTCCCCGTCCGCGCCGCCATCGGGGAGCATCCCGTCAAGGCCCGCGGCCGCTACATCCGCAGCGACGGCGGCTTCTGCCGCGCCTACCACGACCGCACGGGTATCGCGGGCTACACCCTCATCTATACCTCCAAGGGCTTGCGCCTGGTGTCCCACTCCCCCTTTGAGGGCAAGAAGGCCGCCGTCCGCCAGAACCGCGACATCCTCGCCACCGACGATGTGGTCTTTGAGATGATGTCCCGCCGTATGCTGGTCAGAGACACCGACTACGGTAAGCGCATTCTGGAGCGCATGGAGGATCTGCGCGCTCTGCTGGATGCCTACCGCGAGGGTGTGGTCTCCCCCGAAACCTGATCCCTTGTACAATCATTACCCGAAAGGATGTTTTCCATGAAAACGCGTGCTCTTCTTCTGCTCCTGTCCGCCCTGCTGACGCTGTCTGCCCTGTCGGTGCTGGCGGCCATTCCCTCCGCCGCCGAAGCCATTTCCATGGAGCCTATGCACGGCGAGCAGTTCCAGCCCGACGGCGTGACCTTCGGTCGGGTCAGCTTCACCGTCCCCGGCGGTACCCAAGGCCTGACCAAGGATGCCTGGGACGGAAATATCGACCACAACACCGATCTCATCCTTCTCTCCTACGTCAAGGACGGGGAGACCTACGTAAACAAGACCATCCGCGAGATCAAGGAGCATCTGGGCAATCTGGCGCTGGTGCGTACCTGCTACACCTACGACGATCAGCCCGACGGCACCCTGCGGCTGAATCTGGTCTTCCACATGGACGACCACTCCAAGCTGAAGCCCTCGGATATCCTGGCGGTTACCGTCAAGGCGGGCTTTGTCTGGTGCGCCGGCTCTCCCTCGGGTATCACCAAGGAGCTGCCCGAGCTGACCCTTAACCGCGAGGTCTCCTTCCTCACAACAGGTGAGGCGGGCATCACGGGTGTCCAGACCGGCAACATGGGCAGCGAGGGCACCTCCCTCCACGTCCGCTTTGATCGGAAGGACAGCGAGTCCCTCAAGGCCATCTCTGCCGTCAACCTCTGCCCCTCCGCCATCCCCGGCAAGACCCTGGGCGACCTGGTCACCATCGGCGGCGAGACCGTCACCGAGCTGGTCAAGAAGGGCAACGTGGCCCGCTTCAACTTCTACGGCAACACCCTGGTCTTCCACGTGGACGATCCCAATTATCTGGCCAGGATCAAGAATGAGCAGCTGGAGTTCGTCATCCTCCCCGGCTTCCGCTGGATGAACTGGCACCAGGACGACTGGGGCAACTGGGCAGGCACCAACAAGAACAAATACACCCCCGTGGACGGCACTCTGGTGACCCATCCCATCGCCTTCTACCTCAATGAGCGTGCCGAGGTCTGCGTCAAGACCGACGGCATTCAGATCGTAGAGGGCTACAAGGACACCTACTTTGTGGGGGAGCGCATCGACATGACCACCCTGCTCATCCGCATGGATCAGGGCGGTAAGGTGGGCGAGCCCATGCACATTCTGGAGGAAATGGTCAGCTATGACTTCTCCAAGGCAGGCACCGCCACCGTAACCGTGGAGGTCAAGGGCATGACCGCCACCTACACCGTCACCGTGGTGGAGAACCCCAACACCGAGGCTCCCACCGAGGAGGTCACCGAACCCGTGACCGAGCCTGAAACCGAAGCCCCCATCGAGGAGGTCACCGAGTCACCTACCGATGGAGTGACCGAAACGCCCGTGACGGATACCACCGCCTCTGAAACCACCGCCGAGATCATCGACGGCTGCCCTCTTGAAAAGAAGGGCTGCGGCGCCACCGTCACCGCCCTGTCGGCTGTGATCCTGATTGCGGCCGCCGCCGTAGCGCTCAAGAAAAAGGAGGACTGAACCGTGAAAGCTCTGACCAAATAACTGACCCTGCTCCTCGCTTCCTTGATGGCCGTCTCCCCTCTGGCCGCCTGTGACAAGACCTCCGATCAGCCCGCCGACACCACCGTTGGCAACACCGATCCCGTAACCGAGACCCCCACCGAGCAGGCCACCGAGACCCCTACCGATGTCCCTACCGAGGGGGAGACTCAGCCCGAAACGCCTCCCGAGCCCTCGGTGGAGCGTGTCCCCGATGACCGTAATCTCACCGCCGCTCAGTATTCGGTGCTGAACGTCACGGGCACCGACGATTTCGGCCGTGTCATCACCCCCGTGGATGGCAAGGTCAACGCCGACCGTTACGTGGGTATGTTCTTCTTTCTGACTCTGGGTCAGCACACCAACCACACCGGCATTTACGACATCAACAAGATCACCTTTGACTCCACCTACCATAAGGCATTCACCGAGTTCGACACCTTCATCACCCCCGTAGGGTCTGCCCACTTCTGGGGCGAGCCCGTCTGGGGCTACTACCACAGCGAGGACGAGTGGGTCATGCGCAAGCAGATCGAGATGCTCACCATGGCGGGGGTGGATTTCCTGGTGCTGGATACCTCCAACAACGTCCTCTACGAGCGCGTGACCAAGATCCTCTTCGAGCTCCTTCTGGAGTACCAAAATCAGGGCTGGGACGTGCCGAAGGTGGTCTACTATCTGGGCAAGCACGATCTGAACGCGGATATCAGCGTTTTCAAGCAGGTCTACGACATCTTCTACGCCAAGGAGACCTACAAGAGCCTGTGGTTCACCCCCAACGACCCCGCAAAGCCCATGATCATCGCCCCCGACAACGTCATCGCGGCCTTTTCCAAGTCCTCCAACGCCCAGGAAAAGAGCTTTTCCGAGTTCTTTGACTTCCGCGTGACCCAATGGCCCAACGAGGAGACCCTCTACGAGAACGGCGCGCCCTGGATGGATTTCACCTATCCCCAGACCTCCCAGAACGGCTGGATCTCCCTGTCCACCGCCCAGCACGTCACCGTCAACATGACGGATATCCGCAACTCCCGCGGACGCGGCTGGTCCCCCACAAGAGAGCTGCATAACGGCACCTGGGACGGCAGAAACGACCACGACAACTGGCGCAAGGATCTCAACTTCCAGGCTCAGTGGGATACCGTGCTGAACATGAGCCCCGAGCAAAAGGCTACCGATGCCCGCTTCGTCTTCCTGACGGGCTGGAACGAGTGGGTGGCCGAAAAGCTCCGCGCCGGAGAGAACAACTACTTCACCTGCGACACCTACTGCCCCGAGTACTCCCGCGACATCGAGCCCTCCCGTTCAAACGGCATGAAGGACTACGCCTACTTCATGACCATCATGAATATTCACAATGACAACTTCGCCCCCGCCGTCCACTACGAGTACCCCGCCGCCACCCCCGATATCACCAAGGACGATACCGCCGTATGGAGCACCTCCAAGGCAGTCTACCGTGACTTCACGGGCGAGTGCGGCGACCGCAACTTCAAGGCCATGGGCGGAGATATCGTCTACACCGACAACAGCGGCCGCAACGACATCGACACCGTTACCGTCCTGCGTGACAGCGAGTACCTCTACTTCCGCATTACCTGCGCGGAAAACATCACCGCTTACCAAGAGGGTGATACGGGCTGGATGAACCTCTGGCTCAAGACCGCCGATGCCGAGGGCGACCTCATGGGCGGCTACGAGTTCGTCATCAACCGCGAGGTCAGCGGCGGCAAGAGCAAGATCCTCCGTTGCAAGTCCCCCGACAGTATGGAGAGCGTAGGCGAGGCCGACGTGAACGTCTACGGCAACGCCATGATCATCCGCATCCCCCTGAACGCGCTGGGTCTGACCGAGAACAACTATCAAGTGGAGTTCAAGGTCACCGACAACGTGCAGAACATGATCGAGGATCCCCTGAATCTCTACTCCACCGGCGACGCCGCGCCCATCGGTTCCCTGAATTTCAGCTTTGGGTATTGATTCGATTTTTAGATGAAACATCCTCCCCGATCTGTGATGGGTCGGGGAGGATTTTAAATTGCTGTTTATCGGCCAGGGCTCTGCCCTGGACCCGCTTAAGGGACTTTTGAAAAAGTCCCTTAAGAATCCCCAAAACTTTCAAAAAAGGATTAT
>JAZOOM010000340.1:0-5246 GCA_045655025.1 Eubacteriales bacterium
ATGCCTTGCGGCGTGAGATGCCCTTCGGACGTGACGGGCCTTCGGCCCGTTAAACAGCAATTTGAAACATTGGCTAAACGAAAAAGCAGAACCGCGCTTGGGCAGGTCTTGCGCTTCATCCCCTCGCATACACTGGGGTGAGGTGATGCCCGTGTCTCTGCTTATGACCGCCACGCCAATCCTGCTTTTTTGCGTGGGCTTTTTCTATATCCTCCGTCTGGGCGGCTTTTATCTGCTCCACCCCTTTCGTTGCGTCCGCCTTCTGTTCGAGGGGAAGCGCCGCGACGGCATTTCCCCCTTTCGGGCATTGACCGTGGCTCTGGCGGGTACTCTGGGCGTGGGAAATATTGTGGGTGTGGCCTCCGCACTTTATTTTGGGGGAGCGGGGGCGGTGCTGTGGATGCTGGTGTCTGCGCTGGTGGCCATGGTGCTCAAGTACGCCGAGATCACGCTGGCTCTCCGCCACCGCCGTTTCCTGCCCGACGGTATGCCCACGGGGGGAGCCCCCTACTACATGGAGGATTGCCTGTCCCGCCGCGGCCTGCCCGGTGCGGGAAAGTGGCTGGCTGTCCTGTTCGCTGTCCTTTGTCTGGTCAACGCCATTACCATGGGGAGCTTTTTGCAGATCAATGCCGTGGCGGGGGCGATGGAGGAGGGCTTTTCCGTCCCTCCCTTGGTCACGGGAGGAGCGGTGGCTCTACTGGCTACGGTTACGGTGCTGGGTGGTGCCCGTCGGATCTCGGCTATCACGGAGAAGCTGGTGCCCTTCATGACGGTGGCCTTCGTGGTGGTTACGGTGGCGGTGCTGATCCTCCGCCGCGACCGGATCCCCGAGGCTGTCTCCCGTATATGGGAGGACGCCATGCGACCCGTGAGCGTGGGGGGCGGTTTGGCGGGCTTTTTGACCGCTCGGGGACTACGGTACGGGGTCATGCGGGGGCTGGTCTCCAACGAGGCAGGATGCGGCACCGCCCCCATGGCGCACGCCGCCGCTGACACGGATCTGCCTGCCCGACAGGGGCTGTTCGGACTCGTGGAGGTGTTTGTGGACACGGTTCTCCTCTGTACGCTGACGGCTCTGTGCATTCTGGTCAGCGACAGCGGCCCGCAGGCTTTCGGAGAGGATGTGACCCGCACCGCCCAAGCTGCCTTTTCGTCTGTGCTGGGGGACTGGGCGGGGGGATTCTTTGCCCTCTCCATTCTGCTCTTCGGGGTGGCCACGGTGATCTGCTGGGCGCATTACGGTATGACCTGCGTGGCTTACCTGTTCCCCCGCCCGTTCGGACGGCGCGTGGGGGAAGTGGCGTACATCCTGCTGTTGGCCGCCTCCCTGGCCGCAGGGTCTGTGACTGCTCCCGCGTTGGCTTGGGAGGTGGCCGATGGGGCCATTGCCCTCATGACGGTACTGAATCTGGCGGTGTTGACGGCTCTCCACAAAGAGGTGGCGGAAGAGACAAAGCGGTTGGACATGGGGAACATCAAGGGCAAAGGATGCATATCCTGTCAGCAAAAACACCTTGAAAGGAGTCAGCCATGACCGCCCTGCCCGCCGTTCCCCGCCAATGCTTTGCCGCATCCAATTCCGCCGAGGGATTTCGCAACTACTACGGTGAGATCTTCACCGACGATCGCATAGACCGCCTATATATTATCAAAGGAGGGCCCGGGACAGGAAAGAGCCATTTCATGCGCGCCGTGGCTCGGTGCGCCAAGGGACGAGGCTACGATGCTGTGGAATTCTATTGCTCCTCCGATCCCACTTCTCTGGACGGCCTTTTGCTGACCAAGGAGGGTGTGCCCACCGTGGGTCTTTTGGACGGTACGCCTCCTCACGTCCGCGAGCCCTCCGTACCGGGAGCGCGGGATGAAATAGTGAACCTGGGAGAATTTTGGGATCCCTCGCGGCTCGCGGGTCAGCGGGATGCCATTGCCGCTTGGGGGATGAGTAAGGCTGTCGCTTACGCCCGTGCCTACGCCTGTCTGCGGGGGGCGGGGGAGATGGAAGCCTTGGCGGAATCCTTGGTGACCCCCTGCATCCACCGTGACCGTATCGGGGGGGTGGCTGCCCGTATCCTGCGGGGACAACCCGAGGGGCGGGGATTTACGGCGATCCCCGCTCTCCGCGGGGCGTTGTCCATGTCGGGGAAGCATACTCTGCGCAGCTTTGAGGCCGTCGCCTCCTCTCTGCTCCTCCCCGAGGAATACTACGGCGTGGGCTTTGCCTTGACCGCCGCTCTGCTGGATGAGTCCCGCGCGCGCGGTCTTCGTGTCTACGTGTCCTATGATCCCCTTTGTCCGAAACGGGTTGACGGCTTGCTCTACCCCGATACGGGATTATGCGTCCTTCTGCGGGACACGTCGCCGCCCGACGGGATCCCCGTTCGGGTGCTGCCCCTTCGTCGCTACGGGGATGCTGATGCCCTGCGCTTGGTTCGGGGGGAGCTCCGCCGTACGCTTGCCCTGCGGGAGGAACTGGTCGAGGCGGCTCTTCGACATCTGTCCAAGGCCTCCGAGGCGCATTTCGAATTAGAAAAGATCTATTCCGCGGCCATGGATTTCAGCGCCAAGGAGGAATTTACCGAACGGTTCTGCCGCCGGATCCCGGAGTGACTCCCGCTTTGCAAGCCATCCGCGCCATACGGTTGCCCGCCCTGAAAAGGACGGGCAATTTTGGCGTGTACACGCGCGTGTATAGGCTATTTTCACTAAAAAAGCTTCTCCGACTTCATGGGTTTTCACCGAAATGCAGAAAATTCCCAAGGGAAGAGAAACAAATGAAAAAATATGCAAAAATGCCTTGACAAAACCCCGTTTAATGAGTATAATAGTATGTATCTTTTGTGTTTTGATACATATTTATACAAGAAAGCGTGAATATATGAAAAAAATATACATCGACGGACAAGCCGGCACCACGGGTCTGCGCATCCGTGAGAGACTGGCCGAGCGGGATGACGTCACCGTTCTGACTCTCCCCGAGGACAAGCGCAAGGACACCGAGGCCCGCCGCGAGATCATGAACAGCGTGGATTTCGTGTTCCTCTGCCTCCCTGATGCCGCCGCAAGAGAGGCCGTCACCCTCATCGAAAACCCCGCCGTCAAGGTGCTGGATACCTCCACCGCCCATCGTACCAACCCCGCCTGGGCCTACGGCTTCCCCGAGCTGGACGAGTCCTTCTACGAGAAGATCAAAAGCTCCAACCGTATCGCCGTCCCCGGCTGTCACGCCAGCGGATTTATCGCTCTGGTCAGACCTTTGGTGCAGGCAGGACTCCTGTCCCCCGAGGCAAAGCTGACCGCTACGTCTCTGACGGGCTACAGCGGCGGCGGCAAAAATATGATTGCCGACTATGAGAATTCAGACCGCGATCCCCTGCTGGACGCCCCCCGCCAGTACGCGCTGGGACAGACCCACAAGCACCTCCCCGAGATGCTGGCCTTTACGGGTCTTGAGAACGCTCCCGTGTTCCTGCCCATCGTGGGAGACTTCTACTCGGGCATGGAGGTTACTGTTCCCCTCTTCGGTACCGACGTGAAGGGTGCGACTCCCGCCGACATTCTGGAGCTGTACCACAAGACCTACGACGGATCTCCCCTCGTCTGCGTGGCTAACGCTGACGAAAGCGGCTTTCTTTCCGCAGGCTCCATGACGGGAAAGGACAGCATGGAGATCAGCGTGTACGGTAACCCCGACCGCATGATCCTCGTGGCCCGCTACGACAACCTGGGCAAGGGTGCCAGCGGTGCTGCCGTGGAGTGCCTCAACATTCTGCTGGGTGCTGATCCCACCGCCAACCTCGTTGTGTAATACTGTATAATTATTCGCTTATCATAATAGGAGAGAAACATGACCACCATTACCCGTATTCCCGGCGGCGTTTGCGCCGCGCAGGGCTTTAGCGCCAACGGAATCCATTGCGGCATCCGCAAGAACAAGACCAAGCACGATCTGTCGGTGATCTACTCCGACACTCGCGCCGCCGCCGCCTGCGTCTACACCACTAACCGTGTCAAGGGCGCACCTCTGACCGTCACCAAGAATCACATTGCCGACGGCTACGCCCAAGCCGTGATCTGCAACAGCGGCAACGCCAACACCTGCAACGCAAACGGTATCGAGATCGCCGAGCAGATGTCCGATCTGCTGGGTGAGGCTCTGCACATCTCCCCCGCCGACGTGGTGGTTGCTTCCTCCGGTGTCATCGGCCAGACCCTGGACATCACCCCCATCGCAAACGGCATCCCCGCTCTCACCGCGGGTCTGTCCAAGGATGGCTCTCTGAACGCCGCTTACGGCATCATGACCACCGATACCAAGGTCAAGGAGATGGCTCTGGAGTTTACCGTGGGCGGTAAGACCTGCCGCATGGGCGGTATCGCCAAGGGCTCGGGTATGATCCATCCCAACATGGCTACCATGCTGGTGTTCATTACCACCGACTGCGCCGTGTCCCCCGCCATGCTGCAAAAGGCTCTGTCCACCGACATTCAGGCTACCTTCAACATGGTCAGCGTGGACGGCGACACCTCCACCAACGACATGGTCTCCATCCTGGCCAACGGTATGGCAGGGAACGACCTCATCGAGTCCGAGGGCGAGGACTTCGACGCCTTCATGAAGGCGCTGAACACCCTCACCGTGTACCTCTGCCGCTGCATCGCCGCTGACGGCGAGGGCGCGACCCGCCTCTTTGAGTGCGAGGTCAAGGGCGGCAAGGATCTGGAATCCGCCCGTAAGATCGCCAAGTCGGTCATCTGCTCCTCCCTCATGAAGGCCGCCATTTTTGGTGCGGACGCCAACTGGGGACGTGTCCTCTGCGCCATCGGCTACAGCGGTGTCCCGACCGACGTGAACGGCATCGACGTGGTCTTCTCCTCCCGCAAGGGTGAGATCCTCGTCTGCAAGGACGGTGCCGGTGTGGACTTCTCCGAGGAGATCGCCAAGGAGATCCTTCTGGAGGACGAGATCACCGTCAAGGTCACCCTCTCCGACGGCGAGGCCGAGGCCACCGCGTGGGGCTGCGATCTGACCTATGAGTACGTAAAGATCAACGGAGACTACCGCACATAAAATTGCTGTTTAACGGGCCGAAGGCCCGTCACGACCGAAGGGCATCTCACGCCGCAAGGCATATCGTGTGCGAAGCACATATCGCGCCGCAGGCATCTCGTTCACCGTAAAAATGATTGAGCTTTTTGCTTTTTAGCGAGATACCCCTTCGGGGTGCGATATGCCTTGCGGCACG
>JAZOOM010000341.1:0-2229 GCA_045655025.1 Eubacteriales bacterium
TTTCTAGTTTAGGAGCGACGAGGGCGTCGCTCCCTACAAGGGGTTATTTCATATCATGCCATCGTGCCCTAACCTACAGATAAACAGCAATTTGAAACACCGTTTGCTTTTCTAAGGCGGAATTTTTTATCAACAAAAGCGGCTCACGAAACTGCCGTGAGCCGCTTGATTTGGGGGTTATTTCTTGTCGTCGGGACGGTTATAATCGAAGGGATTTTCGCCGTCGTTGTTTTCGGGGCTGTAGTCGAAGGGGTTCTTCTTGACGGAGTCGTCGCCCTCGCCCTCGCCGTCATCGTCGGTGAGACGGTTGGGCTTTTCGGCCTCGGCACTTGCCTTGCGGGCTTCCTCGGCGGCCTTCTTCTTTTCGTTGGCCTCGCGGGAAGCGCGCTCCTTCTCGGCGGCGATCTCCTCGATCATTTCCACCGTGATGAAGTCGTTTTCCATAACCGCCTTGAACTGGTCGCCGTCCATGTCCTCGTGACCCAGCAGGTACTCCGCAATGAAGTGGAGCTTACCGATGTTGGTAGCCAGCAGGGACTTGGCGCGATCGTAGGCCTCGGAGATGATGGCGTGGATCTCCTCGTCGATCACCGCGGCCATAGCCTCGGAGTAGTCGGCGTTGGAGGAGAAGTCACGGCCCAGGAATACCTCGTTCTGATCCGAGCCGAAGCGGCGGGGACCCAGCTTTTCGGACATACCGAAGAGGGTGACCATGCGCTTGGCGGTTTGGGTGGCGTGCTGGATATCCGAGTAGGCACCGCTGGTCACGTCCCCGAAGATGATCTCCTCGGCGGCACGTCCGCCCAGACCCATGGCGATCTCGTTCTTGTAATCCTGCTTGTACATCTGGTAGCGGTCTGCCTCGGGACGGAAGCTGGTGTAGCCCAAAGCACCCCGACCCGTGGGGACGATGGTGATCATGTGGACGGGATCGCAGCCCACCAGGTAGCCCACTACGGCGTGACCCGCCTCGTGGTACGCGGTGTTCTTCTTCTCGGCGTCGCTCATGACGTTGGTCTTCTTCTTGGGACCCATGATGATCTTGTTCAGGGCGGCCTCGATCTCATCCATGCCGATGAGGCTCTTGCCGTGACGGGCGGAGAGCAGGGCGGCCTCGTTCAGGAGGTTGGCCAGGTCGGCACCCGTGAAGCCCACGGTGATCCTAGCCACCTTGGCCAGGTCTACGCCAGGCTCCAGGGGCTTGTTGCGTGCGTGCACCTTCAGAATGTCCTCACGACCCTTGATGTTGGGGCGGTTGACTTGAATCTGACGGTCGAAGCGGCCGGGACGGAGGAGTGCGGGGTCAAGGACGTCGGCGCGGTTGGTGGCGGCGATGACCACGATACCCTCGTGGGAGCCGAAGCCGTCCATCTCCACCAGCAGCTGGTTCAGGGTCTGCTCACGCTCGTCGTGACCGCCGCCCAGGCCTGTGCCTCTCTGGCGACCAACGGCGTCAATCTCGTCGATGAAGATGATGGCCGAGCCTGCCTTGCGGGCGGTGTCGAACAGGTCGCGGACACGGGGTGCGCCCACGCCCACGTACATCTCCACGAAATCGGAGCCCGAAATGGAGAAGAAGGGAACGCCTGCTTCTCCCGCTACGGCCTTGGCCAGCAGGGTCTTACCCGTACCGGGAGGGCCCATGAGCAGAACGCCATGGGGAATTCTTGCGCCCAGACGGGCGAACTTGGTGGGAGCCTTGAGGTAGTCCACGATCTCGACGAGCTCTTCCTTTTCCTCGTCAGCACCCGCCACGTCGCGGAAGGTGATCTTGTTCTTGTCATCCGTCGGCATTTTGACGTGTGCCTTGCCGAAGCCGCCGGTCTTCGCGCCGCCGGGGCCGCCGCTGTTCATCATTTTCTTGGCGGCGAAGTAGTACAGGGCCACCATGGCGATGATGATGAAGATGGCGGGGAGGAGGGAGACCCACCAGGGCAAGGTGTTGGCGGGACGGATATCGTAGCTGTTGAGGATACCCACGCCGTAGCCTGCCTTGGCCTGCTCTACCGACAGGGCGTCGATGTAGGTCAGACGGGAGGCGGAGATGTCGGCCAGCTTGATCTGGTAGGGATCGCTCAGCTTGAGTTCCACGCCCTTCAGTACCGAGTAATCGGGGGTACCCACGGCATCGGTGGTCTCCGCGGGGGTGCTTTCGGCGGCGGGTGCTTGGGTCTCGCCCTCGGCGGTTACGTCCTCTGCGGTCGTATCCTCGGAGGTTACGTCCTCGGA
>JAZOOM010000342.1:0-8987 GCA_045655025.1 Eubacteriales bacterium
CAAGGCATATCGTGTGCGAAGCACATATCGCGCCGTAGGCATCTCGTTCACCGTAAAAATGATTGAGTTTCTTGCTTTTTAGCGAGATACCCCTTCGGGGTGCGATATGCCTTGCGGCACGATATACCGCTCGGGGTGGAATCCTCGCGGTACGATATGCGCCCTTACGGGCGCGTGAATCTCCACGATAAACCCAAATTTATCATATCTCCCCCCCATTATACCACACCCGTCCCATTTTTCAACAGGAGCAGGGCAACGACACCGAATTCCCTTGCATTTTCGGAGAAACTGTGGTATAATGGGGAAAACTATGAAGGAGGCCGTCGGATGGACAGAGAATTCAATATCACCCTTCTTGTCGGCTACGCCGTCCTCGCCTTGCTGCTTCTGATCGCCGCTCTTATGACGGATGGGAAGGGCAATCGGCGGCGGTGGGTGCTCGGTGCCGCGGTGCTGTCCGCGGGTTGTTGTATGGCGGGGGTCAATCTGACGGTAAACTCCGAAGCTCTTCTGTTGTTCACTGCCTTGTGCCCCTTGGGGAGTCTTTTCCTCCTGTTGGGACTCGGGCAGATGCGGGACTATCGGCGCTGTACCCTCCCCGTGGAGGCGGTCTGCATAGGTTCCTTGACCCGGAGACACCGCCGCATCACGACTCTCCATCCCCGCTTCCGCTATACCGTGAACGGCAGAAAAACCGAGGCCGTCGCCATCAACACCTACTCCAAGGCCGAATTTGATGCCTTCTTTTCCCATCGCAACACCTCAGCTACCATCCATATCCATCCAAAGGATCCCACCCTCTGCGTCCATAAGCCCGGTTATTCCCGTGGACGGGCGGTGTTTCTCTGTGTGTCGGGCGGACTTATGCTTCTGCTCACCGCGGTCGTTTCGGCGGTCACGCTGATTCTGTGAAACAGGAACAGGAGGCGTATATGAACGACCGTTCTTTGCCCGTGATCCTGCGCGTGATCGCATTCCCTGCCGATATAGAGGCCGCGCTGTCCCGCCTGTCTCCCCCTATGCAGGGAGCAGGGAATGACTTACACCGTCACGCAGGACGAATCGTATCGGAAGCTTCCCGAGAGACGGGAAGTGACGGTACACCTCTATGACTGCCCCGTGTGGAACTACGGTCAATGGAGCCGTGTATATCACACACTGTTTGGGCAGGAGATTACCCTTGAATGGGGAGCCGATGAAAGCATTCACCTTTTCACCTACCCGCCCGCGCATTCGACGGCTCCGTGGACTGAATTATTCATTCCGTCCCCATGCTTCTGGCCGAAGCCGTCAAAGGATATTAAACATTAAGAATTAAGATAGGCGATTGCAAAATACTTCAAATTTGGGGTTGTCGGTGCGGTGTCCGCGTCCTTGAGCCTTCCCCAGCGGGGAAGGTGGCACCCGCTTTAGCGGGTGACGGATGAGGAGAGCGGGTTACAGAAAGCCTTCTTGGTGTCAGTAATTTCCGTTGTTTATCAAGAAAAAACTACACCAATAAGGTTTACTTGTGCGGCTCTCCTCATCCACCGCTTCGCGGTCCCCCGCACCCGCTTGCGGGTGGCCCCCCTGGGGAAGGCATAGGAACGGCCCGCTAAACTGCAATTTACGCAATTATGCAATCGGCTAATTAAGAATTAAGAATCAAAAATCAAGAATCAAGGAGAACCCTACCATGTCCGAATTCCTCGACACCCTCCGCGGCATATCCCCCATCCTCGTCTGTCTCCTCGTTTGCGCCGCCAAGATCGTGGAGATCACCATCCAATCCCTCAAGACCTGCATGATGGTCAAGGGTCAGCGCCTCAAGGCCGCAGGGTTGGGCTTCATTGAGTGTACCATCTGGGGTCTGGTCATTTCCACCCTCATCAGCACCCTCGGTGACAACCTCCTGCTTCTGGTCTTCTACTGCGCGGGCTACGCCACGGGTCTGTTCCTCGGCTCCACCCTGGAGAGCAAGATCGCCCTGGGTACCTCCAACCTGGAGCTGATCGCCTCGGATGAGAGCACCGCCAAGATCACCGCCTACCTCAAGGAGAACGGCCGCGGCTATACCGTCTTTGCGGGTCAGGGCTCCAAGGAGAAGATGAACATGATCTTCGTCGTCCTCCCCCGTAAAGAAACCCCCAAGACTCTGAAGGAGATCCGCCAGTCCTGCGACGGCAAGGTCTTCGTGGCCGTGTCTGAGGTCAGCAAGTATGCGGGCGGCTACGGCATGGTCAAATAACGCATTCCTATCCCGAATATTTTCCGATAAGGAGGAGTGGCCGATATGGCGACAAAAATCTACAACAAACTGGTCCGCGACCGCATTCCCGAGATCATTTCCGCGAGAGGGGCGGCCTGCGAGACCGAAATACTGAGCGAGGCGGACTACCTCATCCATCTGGAAATCAAGCTGGGGGAGGAGCTGGCCGAATACAGGCAGGATCAGAATTTGGAGGAGCTGGCCGATCTTCTGGAGGTCATCTATGCCTGCGCCGCCGCGAGGGGATATAGTGTTTCCGAGCTGGAGGCGCTGCGGGCAAAGAAGGCGGCCGAGCGGGGGGGCTTTGCTGATAAGATCCTTTTGAAGTCTGTGACCGAGGAGGACTAAGCCGTGAAGATCGAATTGTTCGTTCTCCCCTCGGTGATGCGGAAGGACTTCACGGATGCCTTCGTTCTCTCCCGGGAGGAGCTGTTCGGCAGTTATCCTGATTTGGAGGACAGCTTGACCTGCGCGGGTGTGGATCCCGTGGACTGGTACAACGGCACTTACCTGTGGGATAAAATGTCCCCCGATATGCCCGAGGTGTCCTTCATCGAGGCCTTGACCCTTTTGCGGAGCAGACAGGGAAGCGTGCTGATCATGTCGGAATCGGAGGATAGCCACAAGCCTTGCTCCCTCGTTCACCACGGCCGCCCCATGACGGATTTCGTGGCCATTGTGGATCCCCGCGAGCTGGCCGACCGCATCGAATACGAGTGGCTGGAGTCCGCCCGCCTGTTTTGGGAAGAAAACCGCTGGATGGCGGACGCCATCCTCCCCGACGATCTGTACGTCTTTGACACCACGCTGGATTGGGTCATCGTCTTCACCCATGAGTCCGACCCCGAGTTGGACGGCACGCGAAAGGGGGCGGAGTCGAGGCTCTGTCTGACCTTCGGACTTTAGATATACCCTTTCAACAGACACTCTGTGTCCCGAGACCGTCTCTCGCGCGAGGCGGTCTTTTTGCGTTTCAGGGTTTTTTCCGAAAATAGCGTCATCCTTCTTGCAAAATTTCCCCATCCGTGCTATAATAAAACAAAATCAGCCGTTCTCTTTTTACGGAGGACGGCACACAGGAGGCAATGCGTATGCAATTCAACGTTAACCATCCCGTTCTCTACGCCATCGTCGGTGCCATCATCGCGCTGGTCATGGCGCAGTCGGTGTTTTTCCTCGTCCGTGCCGTGAGGCGCGCGGGGGAGCTGGGGATCACCAAGACCGTTATCAAGAAGACCATCTCCTCGGCAGCCGTATTCACCATCGCTCCCGCCGTGGCCGTGCTGGTGGGCGTGGTCGCCCTGTCCAAGTCCTTGGGTGTGGCCCTGCCGTGGCTTCGCCTGTCGGTCATCGGCTCCATCACCTATGAGACCGTCGCCGCGGGCAACGCTCTGGAGGCCGCGGGCTCCGGCGCGGGCACTACCGTCACCGACCCCGCCATCTACATCACCATCGCCTGGGTCATGACCATAGGCATTGCCGCGGGTCTGATCCTTGTGCCCTTCGTCACCAAAAAGCTGCAAGCCGGTATGGGCAAGATCGGCATGAAGGATAAAAAATGGGGCGAGATCTTCAACAATGCCATGTTCCTGGGTATGATCTCGGCCTTCCTGGGCTACGTCTTCTGTGATGTGGGTTTGGTCTTCAAGGGGGATCTGAGCGGACTCATCCCCGTCTGCGTCATGGCCGTGGCCGCCGTGGTCATGGCGGTCTGCGGGCTCATCGCCACCAAGGCCAAGATCCGCTGGATGACCGACTACGCTCTGCCCATGAGCTTGATCGTGGGTATGGCCTCCGCCATTCCGCTCACCGCACTTCTGGGAGGTTAAGAACATGAAAAAAGATATGACGTATATGGATAGCGTCCATCACTACGGACGCCTCTGGGGCATTATTGTGGCCGCCGTCCTGCTGGCCTTCCCTCTGGTTCTGTCCCTGATCTTCAATACCGCTCCCGACCTCGGGGTTCTTCTGGCGGGTCTCTTCGCCACCGCTCCCATGTACTGGGCGGTGGGTATCGTGGAGATCTTTACCTACGTCCCCATGCTGGGCGCGGGCGGTACCTACCTGTCCTTCGTGACGGGCAACATCTCCAACTTAAAGCTCCCCTGCGCCATTGACGCCATGGAGCGCGCCGGCGTGAAGGCCACGGAGGAGGAGGGTGAGGTCATCTCCACCATCTCCATTGCCGTGTCCAGCATCGTGACCACTCTCATCATTCTGGTGGGCGTGATCTGCATTGTTCCCCTGACTCCTGTGCTGGAATCTCCCGTGTTGGTTCCTGCCTTCGATATGATCCTTCCCGCTCTCTTCGGAGGTCTGGCTGTGGTCTTTATCTCCAAGAATGCCAAGCTGTCGGTGGCTCCCATCATCCTCATGCTGGCTCTGTTCATTTTCGTCCCTGCCCTGAACGCCTCCACCGTGGGCATCATGGTGCCCGTGGGCGTGATCTTTACCGTTATCGTGGCCCGTATCCTCTACAAGAGAGGGGTGCTGTAACATGAACGAATGGCTCGCTCTGGGCATCGGCGTGCTCCTGCTCTATGCCCTCTCCATTCTCATCCCGCTGGCGATCATCGTGTTTCTGGCGGTCATCATCATCCGCGCCGTCGCCTTCAAGCCCAAGGCGCAGCCCAAGGCCGATGCTTCGACAGTGGAGTTCGACAAGGACGCCGCGGTGGACTCCCTCCGCGAGCTGGTGACGTGCAAGACCGTGTCCTACATGGATCCCTCTTTGGAGGACGGCGCCGAGTTCGAAAAGCTGATTGCCAAGCTTCCGACCCTCTATCCCCACGTTTTCAAGACCTGTGCATTCACCCGCTTTCCCGACCGAGGCCTTCTGTTCCGTTGGAAGGGAAGGACAGAGGGAGCTCCCGCCGTTCTCATGGCGCACTACGACGTCGTGCCCGTGGACGAGAATGGCTGGGACAAGCCCGCCTTCGAGGGTGTGATCGCAGACGGCTGTCTGTGGGGGCGGGGTACGCTGGACACCAAGGGCACCGTCAACGGTGTTCTGTTCTCCGCCAACCACCTTATTGCAGAGGGCTTCACCCCCGAGCATGACGTTTACTTTGCATTCTCGGGCGGTGAGGAGGTCAACGGTCTTGGCGCGTCCCACATCGTGGACTACTTTGAGAAGAACGGTATTGAGCCTGCCTTCGTGCTGGACGAGGGAGGCGCTGTGGTGGAGAACGTCTTCCCCGGAGTCAAGGCTCCCTGCGGTCTCATCGGCATTGCCGAGAAGGGCATGATGAACGTGCGCTATACCGCCAAGTCCCAAGGCGGCCACGCCTCCGCTCCCAAGCCGAACGCCCCCGTGGATCGACTGTCCCGCGCCTGTAGCCGCGTGGTGAGCCATCCCCGCAAGGTGGCGCTGACACCTCCCGCCGCGCTGATGTTCGATACCTTGGGGCGGTACTCCACCTTTGCCTACCGGGTGATCTTCTCCAACATCAAGTTGTTTTTGCCCGTTTTGTCTCTGCTGACCAAAAAGAGCGGCGGTGAACTGAACGCGCTTCTCCGCACCACCGTGGCTTTTACCCAGATGCAGGGCTCGTCCGCTCCCAACGTAATCCCTCCCGAGGCTTCCATGGTCTCCAACATTCGTCTCAATCCCGCTGATAACATGGATGCTATGCTGGCGTACCTCAAAAATACGGTGGACGACGAGGGCGTGGAGATCACCGTGGAAGGCGGCATGAACCCCAGCCGTATCTCTACCACCGACTGCGAGGGCTGGGACAAGGTATCCGCCGCCGTGGCCTCCACGTGGAAGGGCTGTATCGTCTCCCCCTACCTCATGGTGCAGTGCTCGGATTCCCGTCACTACGGCCGCATTTCGGACAAGGTTTACCGTTTCTCCGCCATGGATCTCACGAGCGAGGAGCGGGCGACCATTCATGGGCATAATGAGCGCGTGAGACTGGATGCCGTAGCGCGGACGGTGGAATTTTATATTCGGCTTATGAGGTCTTGCTGAGCCACATTCTTATAAAAAATGACAAAGGCACCGCTGCGGCGGTGCCTTTGTCGTTGGAACAGTCAAGAATTTGTTTCCGGCTCGGGCAGAATGATCTGCACCCCGAACATCCCGAATTC
This sequence comes from Eubacteriales bacterium, assembly GCA_045655025.1. Lineage (GTDB taxonomy): Bacteria > Bacillota > Clostridia > Oscillospirales > CAG-272 > CAMEON01. Next base: position 6,350 of record JAZOOM010000342.1, read on the forward strand.
CTCGAAATAGTCGATCATGCCGTGGTAGTCCGAGACGATGCGCTCCACAATGCGGTGGCCGAGTCCATGGGCGTCGCCCTTGGGCTTGGTGGAGCGAAGGGTGGGATTGGTGGCCAGCACCGACTGGCCTACGGTGTTCTTACAGATGATGATGCGGTTGGCGTTCTGTCGGGTAAACAGAAGCTCGATGCGCTTCTCCGAAAGTCCCTCCACCGCCTCTATGGCGTTGTCCAGAATGTTGCCGATGAGACAGGCAAGATCCGCGTCCCGAATATCCGACAGATCCCCCACCGCCCCCGAAACGATGACCTTGGTATCCTTCAAGGCGCAGAGCTTGGAGTTGATGAGGTAGTCTAGGATGGGGTTGTCGGAGCGGATGAGCTTGCCCATCTGCCCTACCTGGGGAATGAGATCCGCCACGTAATCGCGGCACTCATCCGTCTTGCCCCCGTCCAGATACCCTGCTATGACCGTGAGATGCTGCTTCATGTCGTGCTGGACCTTGCGGACGTTATCCCAGACGGCGGCGGCGTTGCGGTGGCGCTCCTCCTCAAAGGCCATCTTTTCCTCCAGGAGCTTCAGCTCGTATCGGCTCTTTTGGAGCTTTTGGATCTGGGCCAGCAGAACGTAGAGAAAGACGTTGATGAGAATGAAGGCCGCCACGATGACAAGCAGAGGGATGCGGTAGGTCTCCTCGCCGTCGGTGGCCACCGACATGGTGGCACCCAGACCTAGAAGGGTGGTCAGGGAGAGGGCGAAGGTCAGGATGCCGTTGCGGATATCGGTGCCCGCCTCGGCGCGGAAGATGTGGAGGATGAGGCGGAGAATGGCGAACAGGGAGGTCTTGTGGAGGACGATGTAGATGTAGCGGGCGGTACCCACCGAGCCCTGCATGAGCAAATCCACATCCTCAATGAACATGGACAGCACCACGTAAATGAGGCTGGACAGGAGAATGAAGATCATCTCGTAGACACAGGGAGCCACCAGCGCGGGGAACAGGGCTTTACGGTTGTGCAGTGCCCCCGAGACCCACAGAGAGAAGACCACCGACAAAAGGAGGACGATCACCGAGATCACGGTGTAAAAGCCGGGGATCAGGAAATCTCCCGCCAGGATGATGCCGTAGTAGAGAAGAAGGGCGGGGACAGAGAGCTTACTGCTTTTCCAGGTCAGCCTGTGGAAGCGGAGGATGAAGTGGATGCAGAGAGCACTGTCGAACAGGGATATGGCCAGCTCCACGATGAAGCCAATGATCTGGGAGGTGTTCATCTGGTCAGTCTCCTCCTTGTGAATTGCATATAGGCCTCGCGGAAGGCGGTGAGCTTGCGACGGCTGACGTAGAGGGTCACGCCGTTGTCCATGCGGAGGGCGCCGTCCTCCCCGATGCTGCGGATGCGGTCGAGATTGACCACGTAGGCCTGGTGGATCCGAAAGAAATCATAGCCCTTCACCAGCTCCTCCGCGGCGGACAGGGTGCTGCGGCAGCGGTAGGTTCCATCCCCGGAAGCGCGGACGGCGTAGTAGTTGCCCTCCCCCTCCAGGTACAGGATATCCTTGACACGGAGGGTCAATTCCCCCTCCACCGTGGGGAAGGTGACAGTCTCGCTGTCCATGAGGCACTTCTCCACCACCTTTTGCAGGGTGACGGGAAGCTCTTCCTCCAGGTGGGATTTCCGCAGAAAGCGGAAGGGGGCGTACTCAAAGGAGCTGTACACGAAATCGTCGTAGGCCGAGACGAAAATGACCAGGGTGTCGGGGGTCGATTCCCGCAAGCGGGAGGCCAGCTCGAAACCACCCATGCCGGGCATATCAATGTCTAAAAACAGGACGTGGATGGAGGACTCACACAGGTAGCGCAGTACCTCCTCCCCCGAGGAGAAGGCCGCGGTGATGCGGCAATCTGCCCGCTCGGGCAGGACGTGGGCGCAGAGCTCGCGGAGGCGGGCCGTGAGCTGGCGGGCAAACTGGGGATTATCGTCGCAAACGGCAATGGTCAGCATGAACGCGCTCCTTTCATGACGTATTGGATTGCTACCATTATACCATAATCCGCCCCCCTTGTCAATCGCCCGAAAGGGTGCCGCAGATACCGATTATCCCAAAACGCGACCGATTATCCCAAATTTGGGAGCTTGGCCAAAATATGTGCTATACTGTAGCCATCCGAGGGGGATGATCCCCCCACCAATACCAACGGAAGGAGATAAGCACCCATGGCCAAACGAAAAACACCCCTGGACCGACTGCTGGCCGCTATCGAAAAGAAGCGGCGACTCAGCCTACGGGAGCTGGGAAAAACCGACCTGTACGGAGGGGCTGTCGGCGTCGAGGACGTCACGGAATGGTACGATGCCCTGATTCAAGCCGTCAAACGCGACCCCCCGACTGAGCGGGTAGGGGTACTGCGTATCCTGGAGGACGGCGGCGGACTGATCAGTGGTGTGGCGTACGAGTACCGTTCTGAAAAAGCTACCGAAAACGGCATTGCCGGAAATGGCGAAACCGTGTTCGTCATTGAAAGTCGGATTCCGTAGGAAAGCGTCGGCTTTTTGAGAGATTGTATTTTCGTCGGTTGTATCATGTTCAAATTTGGGTTTGTCGGTGAGTTTAGGTTGCAGATGAGCGGGGGTAAAGG
>JAZOOM010000343.1:0-3596 GCA_045655025.1 Eubacteriales bacterium
CTTCCCCGAGGATGCGGGAGCGATCACCTTTGAGGGATACGATGCCCTGCTCAAGGCCACGTTCCCGGCGGATATGGTGGCGGAGCGGATCTGAATCCAAGGGGGAGAGGCCGACACGTCTCCCCTTTTGTGATCCGACGAGAAAATTTCAAGAAATTTCGCGTTTTCGGTATCCCTCCCCCGAAAAATATCGTCTATACCTTACGAGGGGGTCTCCCACCCCCTCCATCTCCCTGAAAAGGAGGCAAAAAACCATGAAGCAACCAACTACCGCCGCCCTTTCCTCCGATGAGCGCATTATTGAGCTTTATTGGAATCGGGACGAGGCCGCCATCGCCGAGACCGACCGCAAGTACCGCGGGTATCTCCACACCGTGGCGTGGAATATTGTGAAGGACGAGCAGGACTGCGAGGAGTGCCTCAACGACACTTACCTGAAAACGTGGAATTCCATCCCGCCTCAAAGACCCAACTGCCTGAAGGCCTTCCTCACCAAGATCACCCGCACCATCGCCATCGACCGCTACCGCCGTGAGCGGCGGCAGAAGCGAGTGCCCACCGAATGCACCCTATCCCTCTCCGAGCTGGCCGAGACCCTGTGCGGGGATTCCCCCGAGGTGGAGTATGAGTCTGCGGTGGTGGGCAGAGTCATCAATACCTACCTGCGGACACTCAGCGAGCGGGATATGTGCCTGTTCGTCAGCCGCTACTTCTGCTCCGATCCCATCGGGGACATCGCGGAGAGGTGCGGCATGAGTGAGTCGGGAGTCAAGAAAGCCCTGCTGCGGCTCCGCGAGGGGTTAAGAGCAGAACTGGAAAAGGAGGGGATCAAGCTGTGAAGAAGATCAACGAAAAAAAGCAGGAGCTTTTGCTGGACGCGCTCTCCTGCATCGACGACGACATTCTGGAGCGGGGGCTCGCTCTGCGGGACGGCGTACAGCCCGCAGCGGATGGGGCAAAGCCCACCGACAAGCCCCGCAAGGCTGTGGACATGACGCCCTACCTGTTCGATCTCTCCGAGCTGAACCGCAAGCCTCCGAAGCGCAACCCGTGGCGGGTGATCTCGGTGGTGGCGGCGGGCTGTTTGCTCCTTTGTGTCATCCCTCTGTCGGTGTGGATGGTGGGGAGAATGACCTCCGATGCTCCTACCTACGATGAGACGTTGTATGACAGCACGCAGAACAACCAAAATGACGTGCAGGACGGTAATGGGGAGAATATGGCTCCCGAAGAGTCCCCCGACGACCCGCTCCATAAGCCCGAGCAGGAGGAGCCCATCGCTCCCACCGACACCGAGGACCCCCGCGAGGAGGCAACCGAGGCGGCCACAAGAGACCCCTACGACGAGTACATCGAAAGCGTAACCGAGCCGGGTACGGAGTTTACCCCCCACGAAATGGTCTGGGAGCCTATCTCCGACGGGGACAGCATTTCGGACTACACCGCCCAAGCCCACAATGGAGCCAACGTGGAATTGATCGCCACGTTCAACGTTCCCACCGGCGAATCCGTCTCCGCCGAGGATGAAAGGGTTCTCTTGATGGTGAGTCAATGGTTCCTGTCGATCTACGCCTTGGACTACGGCGACCACTTCCCGCTGTTCTACGAATCCTTCGTGCAGGAGATGTTCATCAAGGAGGCCGTCGATTACGGGCGAAACTACACGGGTGCCATTGACCGTATTGATACCGTAGCCGCCCGCCTGTTCCCCATAGAGAATGTGACCTTGATCCTGAGTCTGGAGGAAAACACACTCCTCGCGGGAGAGGAACTGGCGGCCTACCTCGCCACCAAGCCCGCCTATAAGACGGATCGTGGCTTCTACCCCGAGCTGATCACCGCCGTCCGCCGCGTGCGGGTGTCGGGGAGCGTTGAAACGGACGGTTTCCATCACAACACAACAGACATATGGACGGAACCCTTTTACCTCTACGAGTATGAGGGCAAGTGGTATCTGGACGAGACCCTTATGGATGATGACCTGAGCATTGACCTGCTGGGTACGGGCACGGCCGACAGAGGCTTCTATGAGATCCAAACTACCGAGGGCGTTGTGGTCGCCGTGGACGACGTCTACCTGTATCTGGATACGGGGCACGCCTTCCGCTTTGACGGCGCGATGGTTCAAATCCAAACCGACAACGGAGAGTGGCAGGATGTGGAGATCTCTGTGGGAGACATCGTATCGGTGAGTCATTATTCCTTTGAATTGGAGGGACTGACCCGCACCGTAGACGGAACAGAAAACGACGAGTGGAGACTCTCCACCGCCGACAGAGTCAAAATCATAGGCTAAAAAGATCCCGCAGGGCACAGGCTCTGCGGGATCTTTTCGAAAACGCTCCACGGCTATCAATAATAATGGACAAAACCGAAGGTTTTGCACCTTCACTCTTCACTCTTCACTTGAATTCATTCCCCCAGTCCTCGCCACAGTACAAAGGATCACACTCCGTGCCCCTGCCTCCACCAGCAGAGCCGCGCAACGGTTCAGCGTCGATCCCGTGGTGCAGAGGTCGTCGCAGATCACAACGGTGCGGTCGCGGACGGCCTCGGCAGCCTTATCGGACAGAACGTAGGCAGAGGCGGCGTTGACTTCTCTCTCCTCGGCGGTCAGCGTCTTCTGCTCCTTGGCCTTGCGGCGTGTACGGCGGATCAGCGGTGAAAAGTCTCCCTCACAGGCTACCGCCAACGCCTTGGCCAGTCTCTGCGCCTGATCGAATCCATCCTTGGCCACAGCCGAACGGCGGCGTGGCGGGTAGGTGAACAGCAGGGGCTTGTCTTCTCCCTCGGCCTTGCGGGCGGGGAGTGTGGCGGCGGTATCCAGCAGGCGTGGTGCCAGCCGCTCGGCCACGAAGGCAAAGGCGCGGGGATCCCCCCGGTGCTTGATATGGTAGATCAGCTTTTCGGGGATACCGTCGGCGTGACCGGGGCGGTAGTGAGCGAGGTAGACCAGCCCCCGCGCGGCGGCGTTCGCGGCATCGGCAGCAGCCTCGGCGGTTGCGGTCTCCCAGGCGGTACGGCAGAGGGGGCAGAACACTGCGGCGCGTTTGGCGAAGGGCGGGAGGAGATCGTCACAGCCTACGCAACGGGGCGGGAAGAGGAGGTCGCGGGCGGCGGAGGTGCATCGGCGAATACCGCTCTCTTTAGCCATTACGGGACAGCTCCTTCATGAGGCGGCAAACCAGCTTTTGAGATTCCTTGGGCAGACCGTAGAACACTTCGGTCAACTCCCTCTCGGATATGACCTCGTTCTGCTCCTCCTCGGCCTCGGTAAAAAACTCTGCAAGCGTAATACCAAAGCCCTTGCAGATGGCCTCCAAGGTAGCGATGGAGGGCTGGGTCTCCCGATTGAACATATTGATGAGGGTGGATTGCGGTAGATCGGATTCCACCGACAGACGGTACACCGACCATCCACGCTCCAAGCGCATACGGTTGATCTTTCTTAATGTGTCCATATTTGCCTCCTTACGGCGCACCGTCCCCATGGCACGCTTATCGAAATTTTCCCCGCCTAAAAAAGGCGACACAAAAACGCATCGCCTTATCGATTTACTTTGGGATTATCGGTTCTCCCCATGATGTAATCCATG
>JAZOOM010000344.1:0-9771 GCA_045655025.1 Eubacteriales bacterium
ATTGGTCTGAAGAGATCGCCGAGCGCGTGATCGCTCGCAACCCCGACAAGGAGGAATACGTCTGCGCCGCCGGCATCAGCCCGTCGGGCTCGGTTCACATCGGCAACTTCCGCGACATCGCTACGTCGCTGTTCGTTTGCAAGGCTCTGCAGAAAAAGGGCAAAAAGGCAAGACTTCTGTTCTCTTGGGACGATTTCGACCGTTGCCGCAAGATCCCTGCCAACGTTCAAGCCGTCGTGGGTGACGCCTACGATCAGTATATCGGCACGCCCTACGTCGACATTCCCGACCCTTGGGGCTGCCACGAAAACTACGCCGAGCACTTCAAGGCCGAGTTTACCGAGTCGATGAAGCGCTTTGGCATCGAGATGGACTACCGCCATCAGGCGCACATGTACCGCTCGGGCGCATATACCAAGGATATCATCGAGGCACTGCAAAAGAGAGGCGAGATCTTTGAGATTCTTGACAGCGTCAAGACCAAGGATCAGACCAAGTCGCCCGAGCAGCTCAAGACCGAGCACGACGAGGAGAAGAAGAACTACTACCCCGCGTCCATCTTCTGCCCCGAGTGCGGCACCGACTTCACCACCCTGGAGAACATCTCCGAGGATTGCACCGGGGCCGACTACACCTGCCGTTGCGGCTACCACGGCCACATCAACTTCACCGAGAACTTCAACTGCAAGCTGGGCTGGAAGATCGACTGGCCCATGCGCTGGCGGCATGAGGGCGTAGACTTTGAGCCCGGCGGAAAAGATCACGCCGCTCCCACCGGCTCCTACTCCAACGCCAAGGTGATTTCCAAGAAGATCTTCGGCTACGAGCCTCCCCTGTTCCAGGGCTACGAGTTCATCGGCAAGAAGAGTCTGGCCGGCAAGATGTCCTCTTCTTCTGGTCTGAATCTGACTCCCGACACCATGCTCAAGCTCTACGAGCCCGAGGTCATCCTGTGGCTCTACTCCAAGACCGAGCCCACCAAGGCCTTCGACTTCTGCTTCGACGACGGCATCCTCCGCCAGTACTTCGAGTTCGACAAGATGTACGAGGACTACCGCGCAGGCAAGTGCAACGAGCGCGACGCCGCCATCATGTACAACTGCATTGTGGAGGGTCACGAGGTCAGCACCGTGCCCCAGGGTCTGCTGGTGCAGCTGGGCTCCATCGTGGACTTCAACGTCCCCATGCTGGAGACCGTCTTTGAGAAGATCGGCACCCCCTACACCGCCGAGCAGTTCATGGGTCGCCTTGACCGCGCCAAGTACTGGCTGGAGCAGTGCGCTCCCGAGCAGGTCAACCGTCTGCGTACCACCCGTAACTTTGAGGTCTACAACACCCTCTCCGACGAGGAGAAGCGTGAGATCGCCCTGCTCCACGACTATCTGGCCGCAGGCGGCTACGATCTGGACGCCCTGAACGCCGAGCTGTACGCCATTCCCAAGCGTGTCTTCGGTGAGGACAAGCCCGATAAGGAGCTGACGGGTCTGCAGGGTAACTTCTTCAAGACCGTCTACAAGCTCCTCATCGACAAGGAGCGCGGCCCCCGTCTGTACCTGTTCCTCTACGCCATCGACCCCGCCCGCTACGTCGGTCTTCTGGACTTCTCCTATGAGCAGACCGCCGAGGAGATCGCCGCTGATCAGGCTGTAGCCGATGCCGAGGCCGCCGCCAACGCCCCCGTGGAGAAGGTCTACGGCGAGCCTGATCCCGTACAGCCCATTTCCGAGGAGATGGTCTCCATCGACGAGTTCGGCAAGATGGATATCCGCGTGTGCAAGATCGTCAAAGTGCAGGAGATCCGCAAGTCCCACTCCTGCTACAAGCTGACCCTGAACGACGGTATCGGCGAGCGCGTCATCGTGTCCTCCATCAAGCACGATTACACCGCCGAGGAGCTGTTGGGCAAGAAGATCATCGTTCTGGCCAACCTCGCTCCCACCCGTATCACCGGCGTGACCTCCAACGGTATGCTCCTCGCCGCTACGAACAATGCCTGCGGCTGTCAGGTCATCTTCGTGGACGAGAGAGTCCCCGAGGGCACCAGACTCCACTGATTTTCCCCTTTTTTCTCCCGCCCGCACGTGGCGGGAGAATTTTTTCTTCATTCTGAAAGATTTCCCATCCCTTTTGCGAGTTATACAGTAGAGCCGTTCATCGGCTACTGCATTTCGAAAGGAAACACCCCTATGAACGACACCCATCACCCCACGGATGCCGAGATCGTGGAGCTGTACTTCGCCCGCGACGAGGAGGCCATCCGCAAGACTGCCGACAAGTACGGCGGCTACTGCAAGAGCATTTCCATGTCCCTGCTCCACAGCGAGCCCGATGCCGAGGAATGCGTCAACGACACGTGGCTCACCACGTGGAACACCATCCCGCCCAAACGCCCGAGCATTCTGCGCACGTTTCTGGCCCGCATCGTCCGCAACCTGTCCATCAACCGCTACCGAAGGACCCACAGCCAAAAATACAACCGCGATCTGGAGGTGGTGCTGGACGAGCTCACCGAGTGCTCCCCCGCGGAGGAGACTCCCACCGCCCTGGGAGAGGCGCTCCGCGAATTCGTGGACGGGCTGAACGTGCTGGATCGCAAGCTGTTCGTGGGACGCTACTGGTACAACTATCCCGTCAACCGCCTGGCCGAGGCCTACGGCATGACCCCCAACGCCGTGTCCCTGCGTCTGCGCCGTGTCCGTTTGAGTCTCCGAGACTATCTGGAGCAAAGGGGGTATCGGATATGAAGGACGTCCGCTATTCCGTGCTCCTCGCTCTGACCAATATATCCGACGAGGCCATTCTGGAGGCCGAGCTGGCACCTGTGGGAACGGCTGTCGTGCCTCCTTCGGGGACGAACTCCGAGAACGGCATTCCCCAATGTCGTGGTGACACCCGCAGAGGGAAAGGGGCAGGTCTCCTGCTTCCCTTCGCGGGCTGGATCGCCGCCGCCATAGGTATCGTGATCGCCCTGGGCGTTATGGTGGCGCTGGTTCGCGGGGGGCTCCTGGTGAATCCCTTCGGTCCTTCTCCCGATACCGAGACCTCCACTGAGGAGACCACCGATGAACCTGCCGAGGATATCCACTTTGAGGTCTGGGATGGCACGGTCGCCAAAGGCTTCGCGGGAGGTACGGGTACTGCCTCCGATCCCTATATCATCAATCATCCTTCCCAGTTGGCCTACCTGGCGCAGGCATTGAGCAACGACGACAGCAAGGCCGCCACCCTTTCCACGAAATCCTACCGCCTGGAGGCCAATCTGGATCTGAATCACCATGAGTGGAAACCCATCGGCACGTGGGACACCCCCTTCAGCGGCCACTTTGACGGAAACGGTTACACCGTCAAAAATCTGACCGTGACCCGCGTTATCAAGTCTCTCGGTTACTATGTGGCGGGACTTTTCGGAACGGTACAGAGCGGAACTGTTTGCAATCTCATCCTCACAGACGTGAGTGCCAATATGAGCAATATCCCCGGCTCCTATGAAAAGGTTTTCGTAGGAGGTCTGGCAGGACGCGTGGTCGCCGCCAAGGGGAAGGAGGTCACCATCACCGACTGCAAGCTGGAACGTGTCCGCGTCAAAGTGAAATGCTCAGGTGCCGCCGACGTATACCAAGGCGGCGTGGCCGGGCGGATCGTCGTGGCTGAAAACGGCGGCTTCACAGGAGAAAGACTTCAAGCAACCGAAGTGTCTCTGGGCGGCAGTGACGGAGAAGATTACTTCCAAGGAATCCTGACGGGCTACACGGAATGCCGCGCCCGCTTTGAACTGCGAGACGTCTGCCTGGAGGGTGCCCTGGGAACCGGATACAATTCCGGACAGCACTACTTCGCCGCCGTGACGGGCTGCTTCAGCAATAAGGGCGGCCGATCCATCTGCAAAAACGTCTTCGCCGTATGCAACAATCCGCTAGGCTCGGGGTATATCTTCACCTACCAGATCGCGGTGGATAAAGAAGCCTACCAGACTTTCTCCTTTGAAAACTGCTTCATGGGACACACCAACGGCAGCGGCTCCAACCCCAACGGTCGCAACGAGCTCATGTACTACGCCGTCGAGGAGCGCGTCACCTACCGCAACTGTCTCTACACCATCTCCCTCCCCCAAAATCACAGATTCAGCGAGTCTGTATGGGACGTAAGCGACCCAAGGCACCCGAGATTGCGGTAAATCCTACAGAAACTATTCGGCCACGTTTTCAAATTGCTGTTTATCGGGGAGTTGGGGTTGCAGCTATTCGAGGGGGTGCTGGGGGCGAAGCCCCCAGCACCTAAAAACGGAGGCCGGCGGTGTCGGGGGCGGCCTTGAGCGCCCTGACGCGCACCGGTAGGTGCAAGAAAATTGGCGGGGGCCAAAGGATTTTTGCAATTTCTTGGTTCCGTGTGTTCTTCGTTATAGCCAATTTTCTTGCGGCTTCCGCCGCGCGTCAGAGGGCGTTCCCCCCTCCGACACCGCCCCCCTTGCGTTTCTTTGTGCAGGGGGCTTCGCCCCCTGCACCCCCGCATCGCAGCAATCCAACGCACCGACAAACCCAAATTTGAACGTCAGCTAAACCATTGCATCCTGCACATACCTTTGCAAATGTCAGCCAAACATGCTATAATGCAGTAAACTTTGCATATTTTGCAGGATTTTGTCGAGAAAATTGCAAAAACCTCTTGACCTTTTCCAAATAGTGTGTTATAATAAGCCATCAATTTAATATTTCCGTATGACGTATGCAGGAAATGGTGATCTCACCGCCGAAGGAGTAACGCTCTCAGGTGTCCGCAAGGATGAGGACTGCATACCGACGGAGCTTTGGAGACATCCGCGTGATACCGCGGAGGCCGAAGGTGCAAGCGCTCCCGCGCAAACTCTCAGGCAAAAGGACAAAGTGCAGATCATACCCCCTGTGGGTATGCTTGTATGCGTTTTTTTGCTTTTGATATGGACGGGTCGCCTGCGGCGGCCCGTCATTTTTTCATTTCGGAGGAAAACAAAACATGGAAACGTTTCTCAATGGTGTGAAAACCGTCAACGATGCCGTCAACGGCGCGGTCTGGGGTCTCCCGGGCCTCATTCTGCTCATCGGCACGGGCATCCTGCTCACCGTGGGCACTAAGGTGTTCCAGATCTTCCACGTAGGCCACTGGTGGAAGAACACCATCGCAGGCGTGTTCAAGAAGAACAGCAACGCCGTGAAGAATACCGACCGCAAGGCCATTTCCCAGTTCCAGGCTCTCTGCGCCGCCCTGGCCGCTACCGTGGGTACGGGTAACATCGCGGGCGTGGCCGCCGCCATCGTCACAGGCGGCCCCGGTGCCGTGTTCTGGATGTGGGCCGCCGCCTTCTTCGGTATGATGACCAACTTCTCGGAAAACCTTCTGGGTATCTACTCCCGCCGCAAAGACGCCGACGGCGAGTGGTCGGGCGGCCCTATGTACTACCTCCGCGACGGTCTGGGCAAGCGCTACGGTAAGAAGTGGCTGAAGCTGCCCGCCAATATTCTGGCTATCCTCTTCTCCTGCTTCGCCATCCTGGCCTCCTTCGGTATCGGTAACATGGCGCAGATCAATAAGATCGTCCTGAATATGGATGCCGCATTCTTCCAGAACGTCTCCCTCGGCAACATTCCCAACACCGAGATCAACGTCATCCACCTCATCATCGGCATCAGCCTCCTCATCATCGGCGCCCTCATCATCATCGGCGGCCTCCGACGCATCGCCCGCGTGGCTGAGATCGTAGTGCCCTTCATGGCCGTGGCCTACGTTATCGGCGCTCTGATCATCTTCGGTATCAACATCAATCAGGTAGGCCCCATGTTCGTCTCCATCTTCAAGTTCGCCTTCACCCCCGCGGCTATGCTGGGCGGCGGTATCGGCGTGCTCATCAAGAAGACCATGACCCAGGGCTTCAAGCGCGGCGTGTTCTCCAACGAGGCAGGTCTCGGCTCGTCGGTGCTGGTCCACTCCTCCTCCAACGTCAAGGAGCCCGTCAAGCAGGGTATGTGGGGCATCTTCGAGGTGTTCTTTGACACCTTCGTGATCTGCACCATGACCGCTGTGGTGGTGCTCTCCACCGGCTACATCGACCTGTCCACCGGCGCTCCCATCGGCAATCTCGACGGTGACACTCTGGTGTCCCAGGCCTTCGGCAAGTATTTTGGCGCGCCCGGTACTTGGTTCGTGGCCATCGCTATGCTCTTCTTCGCTTTCACCACCGTCCTGGGCTGGTCCCAGTACGGCACCAAGGCCGTGGAGTACCTCTTCGGCCGCACCGGTGTCAAGATCTACAAGGTCATCTTCGTGGCTATGATCGTCTCGGGTGCCATTATGGAGGGCGGTCTCGCCTGGGATCTGTCGGATACCTTCAACGGCCTCATGATGATCCCCAACCTCATCGGCGTGGTGGCGCTCCTGCCCTTGGTTCTGAAAGTCACCAAGAACTACGTGGATCGTAAGATCAAGCACAAGGACGTAGCCCCCCTTCTCTCCTACGATCCCGAGATCGAGGCAGAGACTGCGGCTCACCTGGACGAGGACTGATAACCCCAACAGCACAAAAGCACCTCCGCACGGGGGTGCTTTTTCCATGACGGAAAACCGCCGCCAAGGTATCGGACATGCCCAACTACACCGTGGGCCGTGCGCTGCCCGGCATGATCCGAAACAGCGGATTTCCGGCACAGCGAATCCAGCCTTCTGTTCGTAGCCCGGAAGCAGTGATCCGCCCGCACCGACAGCCCTAAAAAACAGCAAGCCTGCGACCAAAATTTGTCGCAGGCTTGTCTTCTATACGCGAAAAACAGGATACGTGCAAAAGCAAGGCGTTACCGAAAAGTTTTTTCGGGATTACTTCAAGCCCAGCACAGCGCCGCCGATGATACCCGCGTCGTTGCCCAGGGCGGCAATGCGGATATCCGTCCCCCTCACGATACCCTGACCGTAAACCTCCTCGCGGATGAGAGGAATCAGCATATCCAGAAGGTAGTCGCCCTCGCCGGAAACGCCGCCGCCGATGGTCAGCACCTCGGGCTGGAAGATGTTGATGATGTTGGAAAGACCCTGCGCCAGATAGTAGACGTACTTAGCCACCACCTCAGCGCCCGCCTCGTCACCGGCACGCTTGGCCTCAAAGGCGGTGCGGCCCGAAACCTTGCCCGCGGCGGCCACCATGTCGGTCATGACGGTCTTACGGCCCGCGGCCTCGCACTCGGCCAGCTTCTCGGAGGTCATGCGGATCAGAGCGGTGGCAGAGCTGTAAGCCTCCCAGCAGCCCTTGCGGCCGCAGCCGCACTGCACGCCGCCTACCTCAATGACGATATGGCCCAGCTCGGCACCGGCATAGTTAAAGCCGGAAATGACCTGACCGCCGATGATGATACCGCCGCCCACGCCTGTACCGAGGGTGATCATGATGGAGGAAGAGGTGCCCTTGGCCGCGCCGGCAATGGCCTCGCCCCATGCGGCGGCGTTGGCGTCGTTCTCCACAAAGACCGTAGGAGCAGGGAAACCGGCCTTGACTGCCTCGCAAACGTTGAACTGACTGAAGGAAGGAATGTTGCAGCAGTATTCGATGACACCCGTATCGTGATTGGCAATGCCGGGGGAAGCAATGCCCACGGAAGCGATCTCGGCGGGGGAAATGCCTGCCTTTTCGCAGACGGTGTGGCAAATGGCAGCCATGTCGGCGGCGATCTCGGCGGCGGGACGGTCTGCACCCGTAGGAATGCTGGCCTTACAGACGATCTCAAAACTTTCATTGACAATACCGGCGGCGATGTTGGTGCCGCCCAAGTCGATACCAATGCGATACATAGTGTACTCTCCGTGTTTCATGAATTTTACCCGAAATCGGGGGCGGATGTCTCCGTAATCGATTACATTTTACATCAAACAGCCGCTTCTGTCAAGAGGATTTGGAAATTTTACCCGAAATCTACCCAATTATTACCCGTATCTCTTGAATAAACCGTAAATTTTCCACACGCCCGTTGACTTGCGTGCAATTTTATGATATAATGACTCTGTCTATAGGCGATCCCGCGCGGTCGCCATGACCGCGCCCCCTTCTCCTTTGTATATGGGCGCGGTTTACGTTTCCGAAAATATTTTAAGGAGGTTTTTCATCATGAAAACCAAAGCTACGAAGCTGCTTTGTCTGATTCTGGCCGGTCTGATGCTTCTGTCCACCCTGGTGGCCTGCGGCAACGAAACCGACGATCCAAGCAATGAGCAGACCACAGCGGGCGATTCCAACGAGAGCGAGACCGTCGATGAAAACCAGGCCGCTCTGAACGAGCTGAAGGACGCCCTGGGCACGACAGGCGACTGGGAGGGCGAGGATTTCGTCGTCCTGTACAACGCTGCGTTCAAGAACGAGGTCTACGGCGAGAACGGTACCGTGGACAAGGAAGGCGGCTCCAGCCAGGTCATCAACGACGCTGTCTACGAGCGCAACTCCCTGTTCGAGGACTTCGGTAACCTGACGTGGGGTGTCGTCGAGAAGGACGCGGGTGCTCTTCAGACCACCGTCCAGAACGAGGCATCCGCTCCTACCGGTGACTTCCACCTCATCGACCACCGTCTGGGTGACAGTGCTACTCTGGCTACCGGCGGCTTCCTGTACAACATGTTCGACCTGGGTATGACCCTGGATGGTCCTTGGTGGGATAGCGGTACGGCCGAGTTCGTTTTGGCCGGCGGCGTGTACTTCATGTCCGGCTCTCTGAACTTCGGTGACGACGGCGTGACCTACGTTCTGATCTTCAACAAGGAGATGCAGAGAACCTACCAGAACACCGTTCCCAACCCCTATCAGACCGCCCGCGACGGTGAGTGGACTCTGGCTTACTTCTACGACGTGATCCAGGGCATCTCCGCCGACAACGGTGACGGTAAGTGGGATGAGCTGGATACCTACGGCTTCATCAACACCTGGGAGTACGGTAACACCTTCTTCATCGGCTCCGATCTGCGTTACATCAATAACACCGACGACGAGGGCGAGATCACCCTGTTCCTGACCGATAAGGCTCAGATGGAGAAGGCCCTGGACGTCCTCGAGCTGTCTCAGGCCATTTATCACAACAACAACGCCTCCTACATGTCTCCTCCCGGCTCCGAGGGTCTGGGTCAGACCGCCTTCAAAGAGAACAGAGGTCTGTTCTACGGTGAGGTCGTCAACCACCTGACCCCCCTGACCCAGGAGATGGAGGGTGAGTTCGGTATCCTGCCCGTGCCCAAGTACGACAAGGCTCAGCAGTTCTACCGCACCTGGACTCACGCCAGCGGCTCCACCTTCTCCGTCACCTCTGCTATCCCTGATGCAAAGGCCGAGACCATGGGCATCCTGCTGGAGGCCTATGCCATCCTGTCTCACCAGCTTCTGAAGCCCGCCTACTACGACATCATGCTGACCAGCCGTAACGTCCACGATGCCGAGTCCGCCGAGATGATGGACCTCATGTTCTCCAACCGTGTCTATGAGATGTCCTTCTACTTCAACTCCTTCGGCTTCTTCGAGCTGTTCAAGACCGCCACCAACGACAACACCGACAGCTTCAGCTCCAACTACGCCAAGAAGGAGAAGAGCTTCAACAGAGCTCTCAAGACCCTGCTGGGCAAGCTGGAAAAGAAGAAAGGCTGATCGCATTTTACCCATACTCAGCGGCTCGCTTGGGCGAGCCCCTGTTTTTTTGTTCTATTCGTATATTGAATATTCAAATTTGGGTTTGTCGGTGGGTTTGGGTTGCAATCGAGCGGGGGTAAAGGGGGCGAAGC
>JAZOOM010000345.1:0-2001 GCA_045655025.1 Eubacteriales bacterium
CACCGTTGCAGGGGGTGCCGTCGCCGCAGGGCTGCTTGACGATGCCCTCCTCGGTGACGCCGCAGAACTCGGGGAGTCCGTCGATCATCCAGGTATGGAGGACGAGCTTGGGGGAGAGGGGATGGCCGTCCTCACGGGGGAGGATGTGGTTAATGTAGAAGGAGCGCCAGAGGTTACGGCCGCGGTCATGACCGTCGGTGAAGGCCTGCATAGTGAGGCGGGGGGTACGGACGGTCTCCCCGGGCATGAGGAACGAGCGGAAGGTAGCCTGTCCCACGGTGACGCGGGTTTCGTCAAAGTCTCCCGCGCTTTGGAGCTTGGCCTCCAGCCGCCACGTGCCCGACCAGCCTACGGCGATATTGAAGCCGTGGCCGTTATGGGTAAACAGGCGCATGTAGGGGAAGGCACCGTTGCAGGGGGTGCCGTCGCCGCAGGGCTGCTTGACGATGCCCTCCTCGGTGACGGGGCTCGTCCACCACTCGTAGCCGTCGGGGGTACAGGTATCGCCGTTGCCGTGGTACAGCGTGGGATTCTCGGCGGGGAGGGTGAGGTCGAGGTTCCAATCCGAGATGATGGGGGAGTTATCTGCGCCGTCGTTGGTGATATACATGACCCAGTCGGTCACGGCGTAGTCGCGGTATTCGATGCACTCTGCCCGCAGGGACAGACCCTCGGGGGTGGTGGCGGTGTAGATGGCTTCGGAGATGGCCGAGTCGATACGGCGGCGGGTGACCTTGGGGGAGAGGGCGGCGGGGAAGCCGCGGTAGGTCTTGCCTCCGATGGTATAGGTAACGGGAATTTGTTCGGGAGACGTTGTACAGGCGGGGAGGTATGCGCTCAGAGCGATGTCGTTCCGTGTGGCTTTCATGGGGTGTACCGTTCCTTTTCATAGAGTCCCGCGCTTGGCGGGGTACGGGTACAGTATACCATAAAAGGCGATGAAATGCAACGGGTTTTGTGGAAAAACACAGGAATAATTCGCGGAGGACTGTCGGTTTATGTTCAGTTCATAATGTTTCCCGAAAATTGTCACATTTGGGGTATTTACAAAAGGGTCGAATGGTGGTATAATGAGAAAAACCGCGTCCGACCGCGGTCTATTTTTGCAGCAAGGAGACAAGACTATGCAGTGGGGTTCCTTTGGTATCGTCCATATCTCGACCCTCGTCATCGCCGCCGCCCTCATCGTGGGGGTGTATTTTCTGTTGAGGAGTCTTCCTGAACGGGTACGCTACTTCTCCATTCTGGCTCTGTCCTTCTCGGGCATCGTGGCCATTATCTACAACCTGATCGCCTGGGGCTCTCCTCTGGAGTATCTGCCCTTCCATATGTGCTCCATTCTGGCCATCATGCTCCCCATCACGGTGCTGACGAAGAGCCGCTACGTGGGCAACCTTCTTCTGGTATGGTGTCTGGGCTCTCTTCTGGCCCTCATCATCAACCACGCCTCGGGGCATTTCATCATTCCCTCGGCGGCTTTCTTCATTTATTACATACCCCACGTCTTTGAGTTCGGTGTGGTGATCTATCTTTTCAAGTTCGGCTACGTCAAGAAGGACTACAAGTGCATCCCCATGACCGTGGGGGCAACGGTGGTGATCTATACCATCGTCCATCTGATCAACGTGGCGTTGACCCGCTACGTGGAGGCCAACGAGATCGTGGACTACGCGGGGAATCTGCTCACCTTCAACTACATGTTCTCCATGACTCCCGACAACCCCGTGCTGGCGTTGTTCTGGAAGGTGATCCCTCATGCCTACTGGTATATGTACTGCGCGGTGGTGGTGCTGGTGGTATATCTGGTAGTGCTGTATTTGCCGCAGATCGTGCAGGCGGTGAAGGAAAAGAAGAAGGCCAAGACGGCTTCCGAAAACTGATCCTCTATACGAAAACGCACCGTCTCCATGAGACAGGGCGGGTTCGTGTCTTTCCAGATCTTCTTTTAGCTCTCGATAACCTCATCCTTGGAGGGGGGTCGGGGGGTGGTGGGGGGGGAGG
>JAZOOM010000346.1:0-1770 GCA_045655025.1 Eubacteriales bacterium
ACCGCTCTGGATGCCACCGGCACCCATTCTCTACCGTGTCGCCGCCTCGCTACCCCGAGGGGGAAGGCTTCGGATACCGCAACCAAAAAAATTATCATATCTCGTGGGTTGCGGTTACCGAAGGCTTCTCCCTCGGGAGAAGCTCCCGCGAAGCGGGTGATGAGGGGGACGAGAAACATATCTACCTGTTTTATCAATCACCCTGATAAAACCCCAATATCACGAAAAATCCAATTCCTCGCCCTTATGGTTGGTGAAGACGTACTCCACGCCGTCCTTCGTAAAGGTCAACGCCGTGCCCGTATACTCCCCGGGGGCGTGGCCGCCTCCCATGGGCTTGGGGTTATCGCAATGGGCGGAGGAGAGGAGGGTGGGGAAGCGGGGAGCGGGGACGCCATGGAAGTAGCTATCGGGCTGCATACCTACCCGATGCTCGTGCCCGCAGATGAGCATGTCGATGCCGATCTCGTTGAGGCATCCGATCCACTTTTCGTAGAGGGCGGGGTTCTTGTCGTTGAAGGGACGGTCGGTGTAGGTGAAATTGATGTGGCAGAGGGCGACGCGGCGAGTGATGCCCTCGGCGTTGTAGGTGGTGTCGGCGTGCTCGATGAGGTCACGGAGATAATCGGTCTGACCCTCGCGGAAGCCAAGGAAGTCGGCCACGCCGCCGTACTCGAGGGAGCCGTACTCAATGCTGGTATCGGGCTTATCCTCGCCGCAGTCCAGCACCACGCCCCACAGGCATCCCGCGCGGAAGGTGTAGTAGGTGGCGCCGTTTCGGGTGGGGATATAGTTGTGCAGATGCTCGGCCATGTAGCCGCGGGTATCGTGGTTGCCGCGGACGTAGACGGTGGGGAAGCGGCCTTCTGTGATCTCGGAGGTGAGGCGGTGGAGGGTGGTGACCTGATCCTTGGTGGCGGCGGAGTCACCGATGTCACCAAGCAGGAGGAGAAGGTCGATTTCCCCGTGAGCCAGGGCGGTCTCGGCGGGGGTGGTGACCTGTCCGTGGGTATCGGCCAGGACGTAGGCCTTCACGTCGCCCTGGTTGGGGACAGGGGTGAAGGGGTACTCGTAGGCCTCGGTGGGACTCGGCTTGGGGTAGTAGTTGCAATGATCCGCCAGGGGGGTGATGTGGACGCGGTAGGCCTTGGCCTTGTCCAAGAGGGTCGTGGGGATCTTGATCTTGTGGACGTCGGTGTCGGATCGCATGACACCGTTGATGTTGTCGGTGAAGGTGCGGCCATCCACTACGACGGAGGCCATGGCGGGCTTATCGCAGAGGAGGATGATCTCGTAGTCCTGCTCGATGAGGAACACGCCGGGGTGGCAGACGAGGGATCGAGTTTCCACAGGATTTATGGGGGTAGGGATGGTGTTCATATCAGCCCTCCGTGTTTTCGTTTTTGTCCGTGTAGGGTGTGATGTCGATCTTGGCCAGCTCTGCGGGGGGGATCTTGGACTTGGCGCGCTCGTGATACTGGATGGTATTGCGGAGCATGAGGGTGAACTGGGCTTGGGGCGTACGGCCCTCGGCCTCGGAGATGTAGATGAGCTTGCGGAGAAGATCCTCGGAGAGGCGGACGGGGACGGTGTAGGACTGTTTCATGGTAAGACTCCTTTCGGGAAGTATAGTATGATTTAAAGTAGGGGGGTGTTTCAAATTTGGGTTTGTCGGCCAGGGCTCTGCCCTGGACCCGCTTAAGGGACTTTTGAAAAAGTCCCTTAAGAATCCTCAAAACTTTCAAAAAAGGTATTATTAAATAATGTTTT
>JAZOOM010000347.1:0-5646 GCA_045655025.1 Eubacteriales bacterium
GGCTCAGGGTGTCCAGCACCACCTCAAACTTGGGGCGCAGGATGGCGGCCTGCTTTTTCATGTGGGCAAGAATTCCCTCGGCGTTGCCGAAGAACTTCACGTGGCGCATCATGTTGAGTTTATCGTAGCCGATGGTCTGAACGCCCACGATGGGCATGACCTGCTTCATATTGCGGTCAGACATGGCGAAGATGGCCACGCCCGAGCCGGGGAAGGAGATCTTGGAGGTAGAGGCGAAGTAGAACACGCGGTCAACCGTACCCGCCTTTTCGCACTCCTTGAAGATATCCAGCAGGGTATCGCCGCCCTCGTCGTACAGATCGTGCACCACGTAGGCGTTATCCCAGAAAATACGGAAGTCGGGAGCGGCGGTCTTCATGGCGGCCAGACGGCGGACGGTGTCGTCGGAGTAGGTATATCCGTCGGGGTTGGAGTACTTGGGACAGCACCAGATGCCCTTGACGGCGGAATCCGCCACCAAAGCCTCCACGGCATCCATATCGGGGCCCGCGGGAGTCATGTCCACGGGAATCATCTCAATGCCCAAAGACTCGCAAATGGCAAAGTGGCGGTCGTAGCCGGGGGCGGGGCAGATGAACTTCACAGTTCCCTGTCTGATCCAGGGCTGACCGTCGCAGTTGCCGTAGAGCATACAACGAGCCACTGCGTCGTACATGAGCTTGAGGGAGGAGTTACCGCCGATGAACAGGTTCTTCTCGGGAATCCCCAGCAGATCGGAAAAGAGCTTCTTGGCCTCGGGAGTACCCTCCAGCAGGCCGTAGTTGCGGCAGTCGAAGCCGGCGCCCGTCTTGCAGTCCTCGGCGTTCAGGCAGTCCAGCATCTCGGTGGTAATGTCCAGCTGCTCGGCGCCGGGCTTACCGCGGGACAGATCCAGCTTCAGACCCTTGGCGGCAAAGGCCTCGTAGGCGGCCTTCATAGCGGTATATTCTGCCGCGAGCTGCTCGCGGCTCATCTGATCGTATCTCATGGGAAACTCTCCAAAAGCAAAAAAATCATAGGAAGAACCGACGCTGAACACGTCGGTTCTTTTACTGGCTACATTATAGCACATTCCAGCGGAAAAAGCAAGAGGTTTTTGCAATTTTTGCAAAAAATCTTTCATTTTTTCGTGATTCTCGGCTTTTGTCGGTCTTGTTTGCAAGAATCGGACACAAATCATGCAATTTACAGAGACTGATCGGAACAGAGCAAACTCCGGATAGCCGTCACTCGGCGGGAGTCGTATCGGTTTCCGTAGGCACCGCGCCGTGGATCAACTCCTCCAGGAGCAGGTTCCAGGATTCGCCCAAGGCGTAAAAGCTCTCTACCTCCCGGGAACCCACGTCATGGCAGACCCGACCAAGGTAATAGCCGTCCTGCGCGACGTAAACAGGGGCAAACCAAGCCAAATTGTGATTCTCCTCGAACGTGATCACAAGAAGATAGCCTTGAGACTTGTTCTCATCCGTTTGATATTCGGCTTCCTTGCATACTGCCTCGGTTTTTTTGACGGGTTCAGCCTCCAAGGATGCTTGAAGCTCCTCGGACAGCGCGGAATTCGCTCCCTCCTTCCTCCACGAATACAGGACTTCGGCATTCTCCACCTGATCCCGGTAATGCGTCTTATAATCGGGGGTTTGGGTGTTCACCCTACTGCCCAAAGAGCCCGGGATGATGTTGATCTCGGCAATCGTCCACTCCTTGCGGGGGATGGG
This sequence comes from Eubacteriales bacterium, assembly GCA_045655025.1. Lineage (GTDB taxonomy): Bacteria > Bacillota > Clostridia > Oscillospirales > CAG-272 > CAMEON01. The sequence goes on from JAZOOM010000347.1 coordinate 1,716, forward strand.
CGCGCCTTTGCTTTGATAAACAAACAGCTCCTCAGTGGCTCTGCCGCCCGTGACATAATGTACCATTCGGTTACCGACTACGAAATGAAACTCGCTTAACTGGGGGATCGTAGCCACGCGAAGCGTATCCCAATAAAAATTTTGATCCGCTTCGGAGCCCAACTTGATCGTGCCCTCCCAACCGTTCAGATCCAAATGACGCAGATTATAATCCTCCACGAAATAGGTGTCGTAAAAGGTCACGTCATATTCTGCGTTGGTATCGGGGTAATAGAAGCAGGATGTCAGCCCGAGCATTAAGCACAGCGCACACAGCGCAATCGTCACGATCCGTTTTCTCAAACACATGTCATATACCTCCACAAACGTCTCGTCTTGATTTTGCATTCTGCATTTTTTCATTCACTCCGCCGTCTCCCAGAACGCCGCCAAATATTCATACAAGGACGACGCATCCTCCACGGCGGACACCTGCTCCCAATGCTCGGGGTACAGGCTCAGGTACGGCTCGGCGGCGTAGCGGTCGTCCAACAGCACCACCACACCGTAGTCCTCGGGACGGCGGATGACACGGCCCGCGGCCTGGAGAACGTGGGTCATGCCGGGGTAGGTGTAGGCGTAGGCGTAGCCCTCGCTCCCTCCCGCGGTCTCAAAGTCGTCTCCCGTGCGGGTCTCGTCGTAGTATTCCCGCATGATGTTCCGCTCGCTCGACAGGGCAGGAATACCCACACCCACGATCACGGTACCGATGAGACAGCGGCCGGGCAGATCAACGCCCTCCGAGAAGGAACCGCCCAGCACGCAGAAGCCCACCAGAAGCTCCGTGGAATCCGGGGTGAAGGATGCAATGAACGCTTCCCTCTCGGCATACGTCATGCCGGGAGTCTGCACCACGGTCTTTACCGTGGGATACTTCTTCTGAAACAAGGCGTAGACCTTCTCCAGATATGCGTAGGAGGGGAAATACACCATGTAGTTCCCGCGCTTGGCCGAGACGGTGGCGGCGATGTAATTCATGATCTTCTTGCAGGACTTATCCCGATCCTCGTATCGGGTACTGATCCCGTCGCACACCGCCACGCAAAGGTGGTCGCGGGGGAAGGGAGACTCGAAATTCACCAGCACGCTGTCCCGATCACCGCCCAGCACGTCGGCGTAGTAGTCGTTGGGGGTCAGCGTAGCGGAAAAGAGTATGCGTGCCTCTGCCTTTTGCAGAATGGGGCGGAGAATGCCCGCAGGGTCAAGGCAGGTGAGCTTCACCCGCACGTCATCGCCCTCCACCTCTACGAAGGTGGCGAATCGGCGGTCGTAGTAATCCGAGGCCACACGGAAGCCCCGCAGAGCCGTGGCCATCTGATCCACCACACCGTACAGCGGGTGTGCGGGATGGCGGCGGAGCCAGCGGTCACAAAGGGTGGACAGTTCAGTAACGGTATTGCACAGCACCACGGGCTGGTTGCGATCCAGGGAGACACCGTGGCGGATGCCCTTGTCGTCCACGATCATGGATTCCGAACAGGCAGAGACCATGCGGGAGAGAACCCCCACAAGATCGTCCAAGGAGGAGGCCTTCAAGCGGGGCGTGCGGCGCTCCTCCTCCCCGTCCCCGTAATCCTCATCGGGGAAAATATTCTTTCCTACTTCGGATTCCCAGGCGTGAAGCGCATCCTGTGCGCCCATTACGTCGATCAAGGATAACTCCCCGCTGTACATATCCCGCGCCCGATCCGGCAGATTGTGCGCCTCGTCCACCAAAAACAGGTAGCGATGTCCCGCGGTGTGGGGGATGCCCTCGGAGAAATACCGTCGGAGGTACACCGAGGGAGAGAACACGTAATTGTAGTCACAAATAACGATTTCACAAACCTCGGACAGATCCAACGCCAGCTCGTAGGGGCAAACATCCCATTTTTTGGCGGCGGCACGGATATCCAACCCCGAGAACAGGGTTTTACCGCTGTCCAGAAGATCCCGGATGACCGCCTCCACCCGATCAAAGTACCCCTTGGCATAGGGGCAGGTATCGGGATTGCAGTAGGTGGACAGACGTCTCCCTCCCGTTTTGGCCGCCTCGCAGATGCAAGCCCCCTCACGGGCCGTAATGACGCAGGCACGGATGGGCGTGGCCGCCTCGTTGAGCTTGCCGACGGCGGCAAAGGCCTCCCGTCGGGTGGCGTTCTTGGCTGTGAGGTAGAAGATCTTGTCGCACTTCCCCTCGCCAAAGCAACGCACGGCGGGGTACAGGGTAGCGATGGTCTTGCCGATACCCGTGGGCGCCTCAGCGAACAGAGTCTTTCCCGCCCGTATATCCCGCCAGCACTCCCGGATCATGTCCTGCTGGGCCTCCCGCATCCCCGTGTAAGGGAACACCGCGTGCTTGGCAGTACGGCGGAGGGTAGTCTCCCGCTCCTGAAGATCCTTCGCGCGGGGAAGGATCATTTGCAGCAGGGCGGCATATACACCCTTGAGCTGCTCGGCGGTCATGAGACGATCCACGCAAGCGGCCTCCTCCTCCTGTCCCGCCCGGGCGTAGGTCAGCCGAAGGGTCACGGTAGAAAGCCCCTTGGCGGCGCAAAGAAAGTAGCCGTAGCAGGAAAGCTGTGCCAGATCTGCTTCACGGGGGGATCGCATATAGAAATCCGCCATGCCCGTAACGGACTTGATCTCCTCCACCATGCACCCGCCCATGGGGTCAAACCACACCCCGTCGGCGCGGCCGCTGACAAGAAAGGTCACTCCATCCATACGGCAGGTGTGGCTCAAGGTCACCTCGGCGTGATAGGTTGCCTTGGGAATCTCTTCCGTGGGAATCAGTGCCTCCTCGGAGCCGCGAGGCCGTTTTCTCGGCTGTTCCCCGGGCATCCCCGGCCCCTTGCCCTCCTCCCGAAGAGCACGGAGCGCACCGTGAACTTCTCTGCCCTCCTCGGCGCGGCGGTAGAGATGTTGCGGAGGCACGCGGTTATCCAGACTCCCCCCCTTGAACGCAAGGGCGCAAAGCTCGCGGACGGATATTTCGATATGACCGGTGGCGGGGTTGTAGTACATACGGGTGCCTCCTTTCGTAAATTTTGATTTGGGCGGGGGGATATGAGATACGAGATACAAGATACAAGATATGAGAGACGTACAGGGCACTTTTTCAAATTTGGGTTTGTCGGGGAGTTTCAAATGTTTGTAGGGGCGATTCACGAATCGCCCGTATAATGAAAAACATTCGTACACCTTGCCTTTTAGGGGCAGCGGGCGATTCATGAATCGCCCCTACGGTGATGGGAGCCTCCCCGCTAAACCGCAATTCACCGCTCTACCCGTACCGTAAGGTCGATCCCACCGTCACGGAATTCCAGATCAATATGGTCATACCGCGGCGCATCGGCGGTCATATCGGCAAGGAAAGAGACAAAGCACTCGTCATGGTTCTCATTCAATCGCAAGGTCACGTCCCCGATCACAAAGACCAGCAGACCGCCCTCGCAACCGACACGGCACACCTTCTTATCCTTCCCCGCCAACTCCACGCCCTTGTAGCTTCCCTCTTTGATCTTCTCAACAAAGGAAATGAACTGCGGCAGATCGGCGCGGGACAGGGTCAGGATCCACGCAGGCGGGCAGATCTCGCGGTGGATATACTCAATGGTACAGGGAAGACGGTACATTATTCCACTTCCACCCACGGCACATCCGCGCCCTCATTGAGTCTTGTTACCTCCAGCCGCTTGCAGTCGGCATAGAAGGCCTGCATGAGCCCCTCAAAGGCGGCCTCGTCGGCAAATTCGCCCCGCTTGCCGTCCAGCTTGAACCAACGGTGGCAGTGTCCCGACCGCTCCACGTGCTCGGCGGCTTTTTCTGCGGAAATGCCGTTCCCGCCCGCGGTGGTGCCCCCCTCCAGAGCGGCCTTATAGGCATCTGCCCACAGAGCGTCCAGCATGGG
>JAZOOM010000348.1:0-1975 GCA_045655025.1 Eubacteriales bacterium
AGCCCCTATCGGTCAGCAGACCGCGGATGATGACGGCGTACTCGTCGGCGGTTCTCCCCACGGCGGAGGCCAGCTTAGCCGTCAGGACGGGGGTGGGGCGGTCGGCGGGAGCGGTCAGATCAAACAGACCGAGGGATATGCTGGAATTGCCGATGTCGATGGCCAGAAGCATGGGGAACCTCCTTTGTAAAAAATTGAGAAGGTGTCTTGACAAATCGGGCTATCTCTGCTATATTATCCCACGGAGTTCGTTGTCACAAATAGTGGCTCCCGTAGGAGTTGCCCAAACGGCGGCGGTCGCGTCCTCTTTTTCGAGGAACGCGAAATCTTTTTCCTTCCTCGATGTTGTACAAAGAGGGAGGTGATGTTCTGATGTATGTTACTTGGTATGAGCTCATTGAGTTTATCATGGCTCTCATCACGCTTGCATTTGTCATTATGTCTTACTTAAATAGTAAAAAAAGATAACCGCCCCATTTTCCCGATGTGCGGTTATCTTTTGACTTAGCATAGAGGGAGCGACCGTTGCCGGTAGCTCCTACGCCTTCATGATACCACACAGAAAGGAATTTGTCAATACCTTTTCGGGGAAAATAGCAGGAATTTGTAACGAAGTTGCGACCTCGCCATGCGGCGGGGCTTTTTTTGTCCCGGTTTACCGTTCTAACGGTTTACCGACAGAGATGAAACCATGCCAAGCGGTGGATGCTTTGCACGCTATATCAGAATATGCGGAAAGCACGTCAATCGTCCTCGTCGCTCTCTCCGATCCGCTTTCTTGTATTCGCAGGCTTCATGCGGAGGCGGGCGCGGGCTTGGTCTACGTCGTATTGGGGTAGGGTTTTCAGCTTCTTGAAGGCATCGTAGCTTCCGTGCTCGGCGGCACGGATGTACAGCTCGATGGCCTTGTCGCGGTCGTACATGCGTCCCAGTCCCTCCTCGGCGCATTTGGCCAGCAGGAACTCGGCGTTGCCCTTGGCGTTGCCGACGTAGTCCCCTTCATGGCGGGCGGCCTTGCGGATGTAGCGGATGGCCTCGTACTCGTCGGCCTCCACGATCTCAAAACGCTTGTCCATCAGCTCGTCGGCGTACTCCCCGTTCTCGTCGGGGGTGGGAGGGAGCAGGAAGGCGGAATCGGGGGTATCGGGGCGGTGGAAGGGGATGCGGCGGATGCTCACGATATCGGGCTCGCCCACGCAGCCCGTGAGCCGCACCATGGCGAGGTAGAGCTGAGCCTCGATGCACCCGCACTCGGCGGCGGTCAGCATATATTGGTAGCCCTCGGCGGGATCGCAGGGAACGCCGCGACCCGTGACCAGCATGGCCCCCGCGTTGTAGGCGGCGTCGCCCTCCTCCTCATAGCGGAGGTAGGTGTACAGCTCAAAGGCCTTTTGGGGATCGGGGTCGATGCCGTAGCCGTACTGGAGGCAGTAGGCGTAGTTGAAGATGGCGCGGGTGTGGCCGGACTTCACCCCCTCGTCGTAGATGCGGAGGGCTTCGGTGTAGTGCCCCTCGGTGAAGAGAGCGTTGGCTTTTATAATGGCGTTATCTAAATTGTTCATTACTTGCGGTAGTAGACGTAATGCACGGTAATGGTTCTCACCACCCCGCCATGCTCCTTATCGGGGGCGGTGATGACCACGCCGTCTCCCGACATGAGGATCCATGCCTGCAGGTCGTTGATGTCGCACCGCAGGATGGTCTCGGAGGGGGTGGAGACGATGAGCTCGTCGGTCTCCCGCTTGATGTTGAGGGAGCCGCTGCGGCCGATGACGTCCTCGTTGTCGTTTTCGGGATTGCGCTCGGTGATGTATTTGATGGGATACCCGCAGATCTTCTCCGCCATGTCGTGGCGGTAGCGGGAGCTGTCGGGATTCTTGCTCTTGGTCCAGTGGGAGACCACCTTCTTGGAAAACGCCATAGCATGACTCCTTTCGAGAGTAGTGACTTCTTCCCGGGGGCATTCTTTCAACGC
>JAZOOM010000349.1:0-2860 GCA_045655025.1 Eubacteriales bacterium
CTGATCCGGTCTGATTTTCTGAAGGAATCAAAATACCCCGCCCGCCGAGATCTCGGCGGGCGGGGTATTTTGATTCCTTCAGAAAATCAGACCGGATCAGTCCTTCTTCTTCAGTGCCACAGCGGCGGCCATAGCCGTCAGCACAGCGGCTACGCCAAAGCCCACGACAGAGCCGCAGCCCTTCTTATCGACGATAATGTCAACGTTCGTCTCGGTGGCGTTGCCGTCGTCGGTAGCGGCGGTGGTGACTTCCTCGGGAGCCTGCGTATCCTCGTCCGCGGGAGTGGTGGTCTCATCGGCGGGAGCGTCGGTCTCGTCGTCGTCCGGAATCTCACCGCCGAACTCACTGTCGGCGTAAAGATCGTAGGGATCGTTTTGGTAGATCTTGATCCAAGCCAGATCGATGGTCTCCTGAGCGGAGTTCTCGGCATACACGAAGGGGATGAAGCCCAGATTCATGATGAAGTGGTTCCAGGAAGGATCATCTATCATGTAGAAAATGGCGGTGTGCCACTCGCCGTCGCCGCCGATGATCTCGTAGTAGCAGTTATCTACGTTGTACTCGGGGGTATTGACGGTGCGGAAGACGAGACCCAGCTCCTCGGCTTCCGTGTAGGAGGTGCGGTACTTGACCACGACGTAGTCAGCCTGACCGCCCAGCACGTTCTTGGGGTACTTGTTGCTGTAGACCAAGGGCAGACTGTCCTCGTTGCCCAGAGAGGTGATGCGCATGAAGGTCTCCTCACCCTCGGTGATGAGCTCTATGGCGGCATTCTCGCACTCAAAGGTATCCACAACCTTCTGGTCGCCCAGATTGATGTATTCCATGAGCTTGAATTCCTTGTCCTCCTCGCTCATGCCGGGGATCTCCACGGGCTTGATCTCCAGACCGTCGGGCTTACCGGCGAAGGCGATGCGGGCAAAGTACTGGGGGCACTTGCCGGAGTACTGACCGCCGATACCGTGGGTGAAGGCCAGCTGCCAGGTCTCGTTGGTGTTCTGAGCCTGACCGTTGACGGCCAGGATCCAGCCGTAGTTCACCTCGTCGCCGTTCTCGACCAGACGGTCAAGACCCATGACGGACTGGAGGTGCACGCGCATCTCATAAACCAGAACCTGATTCTCGGCATCATAAGAGCCTACGAAGTCGGTGCCTGCCTCGGGGCAGTAGCTACCGACCCAGTTGAAGGTGATCTGGTCGCCGGTCTCGCTGTGGACACCACAGCCCAGCTCTACGTAGGTATCGTCCTTGCCCTCGCAGCCCACGTCGGCAAAGCCTACCTGCAGACAGTTGTAGGCATACAGAAGCACGTCCTGCTCGGGGTCGCACTTGTAGCCGTTGAGGCAGTTGATTTCAAAGGCGATATACATGTAGGTGCCGTCCCAGCCCCACCATGCGTCGAAGAAATCCCGCTGGGTGGAGTCGTAGAACTCCTTGAACTCCTCCTCGGTGGTGCCGCTGGCTTCGTTTCCTACGGGAGCCATCCAGGACAGGTAGTCCTCGTAGAGCTCGAAGGGCATATACTCGTTCTTGTCGATCGTACCGTTGATCTCGGGGGCGATGTGCAGGAAGGGAACCTCCCAGCCGATCTCGCGCTCACCGGCCTCACCGGCCAGGATCTCGTCGATGTTCTTGGCATTCTCGACCCAGTAGCCCGATTCCTGCGAGGCAGCAGAGGCACCGACGGCACAGAGGGCGATCAGGGCGATCATGCAAGCGAAGATTGCGATCAGTTTTTTCATGACTGTTTCTCCTTACGTGGAGGCCTTTGGCTCAATGGCACGGCCAGCAGATTCATTATAGCAAAGGACAGAGATAAAGTCAATTACCTTTGATAAATTTTGTGCAATTTGCCCATAGAAAAGTCCCATCTTCCGAGGGGAAGATGGGACTTGGGCGGGGGAGAATCAATTTTCCTTTTCCAGAGCCGTGCCTACGGGGACGGTGACCATGCGGTCGTAGCAGGCGAAGACCTCGTCGGTGCCCGCGGGCTTGGTCTTTTGTGTCAGGAGGGAGACGACGGGGACGAGGATAAGACCCACGACCATGGCCAGCATACCGGCGTTGATGGAGGAGCCGCAGAAGTAGCTGAGAACGGGGTTCTCAAAGGTGATCTTCAGCACGGCATTGAGGATGAACTGGATGAGGGTGATAGTAAGACCGGCGGCAAAGCTGACCCACACGGCGGCCTTGGTGGTCTTTTTCCAGTACAGACCGTAGAGGAAGGGGGCGAGGAAGCAGCCTGCCAGAGTACCCCAGGAGATGCCCATGAGGTCAGAGATGTAGAGCTTGGAGGCCACTTCCTTGTTGGTCACCACCAGAATGGCAATGGCGGCGGCGATGATGATGGAAAAGGCCAGGAGAAGGCGCATGATGAGCATATTGGTCTTCTCGCTTTTTTCCTTCTTGGCGAGGGGGGCGATGAGATCCAGGGTGATGGTGGAGGCGGAGGTCATGGCCAAGGAGGAGAGGGTGGACATGGAGGCGGCCAGCACCAGGATCAGCACAAGGCCGATGAGCCACGCGCCGCCGCCGCCCAGATCAGACTCCACCTTGGCCAGCATGGCGGGGATGATGGCGTCGAAGGATACGGGATTGCCTGCGGCGTTCAGCTCAACGCTGTCGGCGTACAGACGGCCGAAGCCGCCGAGGAAGTAGCATCCGCCCGCCACGACGAGGGCGAAGAAGGTGGAGATGACGGTACCCTTCTTGATGGCGCTCTCGTCCTTGATGGCGTAGAACTTGCCCACCATCTGGGGAAGGCCCCACGTGCCCAGGGAGGTCAGCACCACCACGCCCATGAGCTGGAGGGGCTGAGGGCCGAAGAAGGAGGTGAAGGCGCCCTTCAGCTCGGTTCCC
>JAZOOM010000350.1:0-2053 GCA_045655025.1 Eubacteriales bacterium
GTTTTCTTATGGGTAGGGGCATTGTTTGACAAGAAGAAATCGGCGGTTTTCTAGTTTAGGAGCGACGAGGGCGTCGCTCCCTACAAGGGGTTATTTCATATCATGCCATCGTGCCCTAACCTACAGATAAACAGCAATTTACAGAACGACAATCCGTCCTGCTTGTATCAATAGAAAAACTCCTCCTCCACCGCCGCGCAGAGGTAGTGATACACGGGCAGATGGTACTCCTGCACGCGGTAGGTTTCGCAGGCTGGGACTTGCACCGTCACGTCGGCCAGCGCAGAGAGGGCAGAGTCACGCTCGCCTGTCATGGCCAGTACCTTCATGCCCTTGGCACGGGCGGCCTTGGCGGCCAGGACCACGTTGCGGGAGTTGCCGGAGGTGGACAGGCAGAGGAGGGTGTCTCCCGCTTGTCCTAACGACCAGACGAGCTGGGCGAAGATGAGGACAGGGTCGGTGTCGTTGCATACCGCCGTGACTGCGGCCGTCTGTGAGGGCAGGGAGATGGCAGGGAGTCCCCCTTGGAGGTGGCCTGCCAGCAGGTACAGGTCGGGGTCGGCCTCACCGTCCGGGAGGGTATCGGCCAGGGCTATGCAGTCCTCCTCGGACAGGGGACGGAGGGACAGAAATCCCTTGAGCAGCTCTCCCGCGATGTGGTCGCAGTCGGCGCAGGAGCCGCCGTTACCACAGAGGAGGAGCTTGCCGCCCTCGCGATAGGTGTCAATGAGAAGGCCGCGGGCAGATTCCACGGTGTCGCGGCAAGCCTCGAGGGAAGGATGGCTTTGAAGAAGAGTATCAATTGTAAGGGGCATGATTGCACTCCTTTGGAATATTCATTTTTTTAAAGTTTTTTGGGAGTTCTTAGAACCCTTTTTGCAAAAAGGGTTCTAAGCCGCCGGAGGCCGTTCTCTCTACTCCCCCACCAGCATCGCCCGACAGGGGGCGCCCTCGCAGCCTCCGAGATTCAGGGGCGCGGCGGTGAGAAAATATTTTCCTTCGGGGACGTGGAACAGCACCACGCCCTCCAGCAACACCACGTCGGCACCCAAAAGGATGAGGTGCACCGCCATGGGGGCGGTTTCGGGGCCTACGGTTTGGCTTTCGTTGCCGAGGAGTTTTAAGCGCGCTTGCGCAAAGACGCGGGCGGCGGGCTCGGTGACGGTGGCTTTGCCTCCGATGAGGATGCGCTCCGACGCACCGAGGGCGGCGGCCTTTTGGAGAATGGCGGCGGCATCAGCGGCGGTCACGTCCCCCTCGTGGCGGGCGACGTAGCAATCCCCGAGATAGGCGGCGGGGTTCAGCTCGTCGATGGTCTTGCCGTCCCCTATAAAGTGGGCGGGGGCGTCCAGATGGGTGCCGTTGTGGGCGCACATGGAGAAGGCGGTGAGATTGATGATATCTCCCTTGCCGATATCGGCAAGCACGGTGCGTTCAGGGGTGGGATCCCCCGGCCAGACACGGCAGGAAAAGACCTCTTGGGAAATGTCGTAGATCATGCCTTGCCTCCTTCCGAATTCCGCATGCCCTCCATAGCCACGGTGAGGGCGGCGATATCGCCCACCGTTTCGGTGAGGGCGGCGGGGACTACCTCACAGACCGACAGGTTGGAGGGAAGGCATTCCTCCCGCATGACCGTGTTCATGGCATCGCAGAGGAGGTCGGCGGAGCGGGCGTAGATGCTGCCCAGCACGATGCGGGCGGGGTTGAGAAGATCCACCAGAATGGCCATGGCGTAGCCCAGACGGCGGCCGCATTCCTGCCAGACCGCCAGGGCGGTGGGGTCGGGGGGATCGGCGTGGGCGGCGTTGGCCATGGACAGGGCGGTGACAGAGTCCAGGTCGTTGACCGTGGGACAATAGGCGGGGGAAAAACCCTCTTGGATGGCCTTCAGGGCGTAGCGTTGACCCAGCTTACGGAGGCCGCCGCCCGAGCAGAAGCCCTCCACCGAGCCGATCTTATAGTAGCCCATGGGGCCGTCGGTATCCAGGCGGACGTGGCCGATCTCTCCGGCGTTGTCGTTCTCTCCCGCGTAGAGCTTGCCGTCCAGAAT
>JAZOOM010000351.1:0-2592 GCA_045655025.1 Eubacteriales bacterium
CTACAACGGCTTCGTGCTTCACTACACCGTGGGCAGAAAAGAGCCCTACCCCGCCCAGCTCCGCGAGGTCACGCTGGCCATCAAGCACATCAAGGACAACGCCGAGAAATACGGCATCGACCCCGATCAGCTCTTCGTCACGGGCTTCTCGGCGGGCGGACATTTGACTGCCTGCGCGGGCGTGTTCTGGAACCGCCCCGAGGCCACCGAGGGTCTGGATATTCCCTACGGCTACAACAAGCCCCGGGGCATCATGCCCATCTACCCCGTCATCAGCATGAAGGGACACGGCTTCAGCATCAAGAATCTGCTCTGCAAGGACGATCCCACCAAGGCCGAGACGGATTACGTCAGCGTGGATCAGCACGTGACCGCCGACAGCTCCCCCGTGTTCATCGTCCACAGCGCCGACGACGAGCTGGTGGATGCCCGCAACTCTCTGGACTTCGCCATGGCCTACGCCAACGCGGGCGTTCCCTATGAGCTTCACATCTTCCCCCATGCCCAGCACGGTTGCGCTCTGGGCAACGCCATTACCGATATGGGCAATCCCAACTGGAACGATCCCATGATCGCCAGATGGGTGGAAATGGCGGCTTACTGGGCGGAGCATACCTGTAAATGATAGGAGACCCGGTAGGGGCGATTCATGAATCGCCCGTACATCCTTCCCCCAAAACGGGCGATTCGTGAATCGCCCCTACAAAACACGTAATGAAATTCTGTATATACAAGGAGAAACAAAAAATGGGAAAAGACGTCATCGTAGCCTGTGATTTTGACAGCGCAGAAAAGGTATTTGCATTCCTCGACCTCTTCGAGGGTCTGGACAGAAAGCCCTTCGTGAAGATCGGCATGGAGCTGTACTACGCCGAGGGTCCCTCCATCGTCCGTGAGATCAAGGCTCGCGGCCACAAGATCTTCCTCGACCTCAAGCTCCACGATATCCCCAACACCGTCAAGAAGTCCATGGCCGTCCTCTCCCGCCTGGACGTGGACATGACCAACCTCCACGCCGGCGGTACCATTCCCATGATGGAGGCCGCTTTGGAGGGTCTGACCCGTCCCGACGGTACTCGTCCCATCCTGATCGCTGTGCCCCAGCTCACCTCCACCGATCAGGAGCATATGACCAATGATCTGCTCATCGACCATCCCGTGGCCGACGTGGTCATGCACTACGCTCACAACGCTAAGGTCGCCGGTCTGGACGGCGTGGTCTGCTCTCCCCTGGAGGCTGGCAAGGTACACGAGCGTTGCGGCGAGGGCTTCGTGACCGTGACCCCCGGTGTCCGCTTTGCTGACGGCGACAAGGGTGATCAGAAGCGCGTCATGACCCCCGAGGAGGCCAAGAAGATCGGCTCTGACTACATCGTCGTCGGCCGTCCCATCACCGCCGCCGCCGATCCCGTTGCCGCCTACAACCGTTGCGTGGCCGAGTTCTGCGACTAACCGGGGCTCTGCATGCCGAGCGAGCTCGGCGAGACCCGGCAGGGCTTTGCCCTGCACCCACCAAGAACCCTTTTGAAAATCTCCTCGCTACACTCGGGGCAAATTCGCCTGCGGCGAAGTTTGCGAGGGTTCTTGGAACTCCCAAAAACTTCAAAAAAGCAATAGGAAAAAACCTATGAACAAGACGCACATTCTGTTCGATCTGGACGGCACTCTGACCGATCCCGGCATGGGCATCACCAATTCGGTGGCTCACGCGCTGGCACATTTCGGTATCACCGTGACCGACCGCTCCGAGCTGTACCGCTTTGTCGGCCCGCCGCTGGTGGATTCCTTTATGAAGTATTACGGCTTCACCGAGGAGCAAGCGCGGGAAGCCATGAGGGTCTATCGGGAGTACTTTGCCGATAAGGGCTGGGCGGAGAACACCGTTTACGAGGGAATCGAGGAGCTGTTGGCTTCGCTGGTGGCATCCGGCAAGATACTGGCCGTGGCGACCTTCAAGCCCGAGGTATTCACCCAAAAGATCCTGATCCATTTCGGGTTGGACAAGTATTTCACCGCCGTCTGCGGTGCTCCCTTGAACGCCCCGCGGAACTACACCAAGGCGGACATCATCCGTCGGGTGCTGGAGACCTTAGGGGTGACGGATCTCACGGCCGCCGTCATGGTAGGCGACCGCCACCACGATATCGACGGCGCGAAGGCCGTAGGCATGGATTCCATCGGCGTTCTCTACGGCTACGGCGACCGCACCGAGCATGAGGCCGCCGGGGCGGATGCCATCGCGGAGAGTGTGGCAGAGTTGAAAACGGCGTTGCTGTCATAATACAGACCAAATGTAGGTGCGATTCACGAATCGCCCGCCAAAAAGCAACGGGCGATTTGTGAATCGCCCCTACAAGGATCGTATAAATAAAAATACAAGGAGATATAGAAAATGGAAAGCTACAAGAGAGAATTTATTCAGTTCCTGCAGTCCGCAGGGGTTCTGAAGTTCGGTGATTTCACCGCCAAGAGCGGCCGCAAGATCCCCTACTTCATCAACGCCGGTATGATCAAGACCGGTAGCGACATCGCCACTCTGGGCGAGTTCTACGCCAAGGCCTACTTTGAGAAGCTGGGCGCCAAGCCCGCCGT
>JAZOOM010000352.1:0-4366 GCA_045655025.1 Eubacteriales bacterium
GGCGGGGGATGCCGTCCACCTGCTTGATCTCCAGAGTGCGGAGGGCGAAGTAGGACTGTACCTTATCCTCGCCCGCTTCCAGAGTGAACTCGTAGAGGTAGGGATCCTCGGGGCACCACAGGCGGGGGGAGGGGATCTTGACGGTGGCTTTGCCGTCCGTGAGAGGGAAGGACAGGTTTCCGTCGGGGGTGGTAACTGTGAGTGTCCCTTCGGTCACGCCCTCGGCATAAATGGTGGCGGTATCCTTGGTCGTGTCGATGCGGAGGGACTTGACGTAGGTCTCGGGAACGGATTCCAGCCAGACGGTCTGCCAGATTCCCGACACGGGGGTGTACCACATGCCGCCGCGGTCATAGCGTTGCTTGCCGTAGGGGAGGACGTGGGACTTCAAGGGATTGGCGGTGGACACGGTCAGCAGGTTTTCGTCCTGCAGATATTCGGTGATATCGAAGGAGAAGGCTTCGTAGCCGCCTACATGGTTGAAGTCGCAGCCCTGCTCAAAATGTCCGCGTCCCTTGAGGCAGTGATGGTTGAGCCATACGGTGGCACGGCTATTGACCGCGCCGAAGTGCAGGATCACTCTGCCTCTGTTGAAGCCCTCGGGGAGAGTGAAGGTCTTGCGGTATTCCATGGCGGTGACAGAGGCGGGAGGCATACACAGACCCGACAGAAGAGACTCGGGGCAGAAGGGGACGCGGATGAGTGTGGGGGCGTCGGCACCGTTTTCAAGTTTCCACTCCCCGTTGAGACAGAAGAAGGAATCCCGCTTCATCTGGGGTCTGGGATAGGTATTCCACGGGATGGCGGTGGGATCAGCCTGCAAGGCTTCCCCCGCCTCGGTCAGAAGGTGGACGAGGTGCTTGTTTTTCTTACTCATGTGCGGCCTCCTTGGCGGTCTTTTTCTTCATGATGTACAGGAGCAGGGCAAGGAACAAGCCCAGAACCACCGCCGCGATCAGGGCGGCGAGGAAGATATTCTGATTGGGAATAAAGGACTCGGTGCCGTCGTCTCCGATGACGGTCTCGGCATCACGGAGTACCCACGCGCCGATGGCGGGGCCGATGAGGCCGGGGATCAGCACCTGACCCGCGATGCGCAGGCCTTGGAACATACCCGCCCGTCCCTCGGGGGTGTGGTCGCGGATGACCGCGCCGAATACCGCCGTGCCCGCGAGGTAGCCGCACATCATGAGGAGAGAGCCGACGAAAACGAGGGCGGTGGAGCGGAAGAAGAACAGGAGGATATAGCCCGCGCACAAAAGCCCCAGAGAGGGAAGCATGGACTTGCTAAAGCCCACCTTATCGTGTACCCGTCCCCAAATGACGGTGAAGACGGAGGCCAGAATGATAGCGGGGGCCATGACGAGGACGTAGCCCTCCATTTTCAGACCCTCGGTGTAGTAGAGGATGAGGTAGGGCATGAAGATCTGGATGGAAATGCCGAAGAGAGCGAAGGCGATGAGCAGGAGGTAGAGCAGGGGATTCTGCTTCATGACCGAAGGACGGAAGCCGTAGACGATATTGGCGAAGTAGCGGTCGGTGCCGTCGGCCTTCTTATGGGGCTCGTCAATGAGGAAGAAGCCGACGATACCGATGAGCGTGACGGCGATGCCGATGATGAGGAAGATGACCGTCCAGCTCTCGGACTTGTTCAGGTCAAAGCCCATGAAGCCGCCGAAGACGCAGAGGATGGCCACCAGCGGCATCATGGCGTTGATGCCCTCGGCCGCGCCGCGGCTCTCATGAGTGGTGGAGTCGGTGAGCCATGCGTTGAAGCAGGCGTCGTTGGCGGTGGAGCCGAAGAAGGTCATGACGCAGTCCATGACAATGACGAGGGTGATGCAGATGGCAGACACCGAGGCGGCGGGGAAGAGAAGCCCCACGGTGTCGGTGCGGATGAAGGCAAAGGACAGGATGGAGATACCCCAGAGGATATAGCCCCCCGCCATGAAGACCTTGCGCTTGCCCAATTTATCGGACAGGGCACCCATGATGAGGGTGGTGACCGTGGCGGCCACGGCAGAGGCCATGACCATGGCGGAAATATCCGCAGGGGAGGCATGGAACATCTTGTAGATAAAGACGTTGAAGTACATGTTCTCCACCACCCAGGCGATCTGGCCGACGAGGGAGAATATGATGAGGGTGAGGAAGAATTTGCTCTTGGCGGGGGATGTCTTCATGGCGGTCTCCTTTCGGGGGCGGGAGTTGTTTTATACCTGCCGTTATTGTACCATACTCATGAAGAAAAGTCAAGGGAGGGGAGATAGAATTGTAGGAATGCAACAAGATTCCGCGCCGCTTAATCGTATGAAGATTCGCCTTAATCCTATTAAGAATCCGCCCGGACGGTTGACAGGGGACGTATCCTGTGCTATGATGAAGCCAATAACACCCGCACAAGGAGGTACCCCATGGAACTCTGGACACCCGCGCATCTTCGCTCCCTCCTCCCCAGCATCGGCGTGATGCTCATTCTCTGCGCTCTGTTGCGCCTGTGGTTGGGTAAGAAGCCCCTGCGCATCCGCATGATCCCCATTCAGGTCATTGCGGTCATGCTCATCGTATTGGAGATCTTCAAGCAGACCATTTCCTTTTCCCGTGGGTACGATCTCTACCATATCCCCCTGCATTTCTGCTCCCTGTTCCTGTTCTCGGTTCCCCTCATGGCATTCTATCGGGGCAAGCATGAGGCCGTCGTGCGCACCGTGACCACCGTCCTTTGCGGCTCGGCCATGCTGCTCATGACCATCTATCCCGCCCTGATCTACCCCGCCCACGACGTGGATAAGTATTTCACCGCCTTCATGTCCTTTCATACCGTTACCTTCCACGGGCTGGTGTACTTCGCTTACCTGCTGATCATGACCCTCCAGCTCTACGGCGAGTTCGGGCGCAAGGAGCGCAGGGCTACCCTGCTGGCCATTACGGCCTTTTCGGTGGTGGCGGCCACGGCGGCACAGCTCCTCAAGACCAACTTCACCAACATGTATCGCTGCAACGTCCCGCCCCTTGAGAGCCTGCGGCAGACCCTCATTGCTTCGTTGGGCTACGTGCCTGCTCAGCTGATCTACGTATCGGCGGTGACGGCGGGGCACATCCTGTTTCTGTGGGGGGTGTTCGCCCTCTCGAAGCTTTTGTCCCGCTTGGCGGACAGATGGTTCGGTTCGGCTAAAAATGACGGGTAAGTCTTGACAAAAAGGGATGAATGGGCTATAATAGGGAAAAATACTCCTGGGAGTTCTCTATGAAAATAGCATCCATCATTGCTTACCCCGACCGTATCGAAGTGATCTCGGATATCCCTATGCCCGTCTCGGCCTCGGGACGGGCTTTTGTGCCGCTTGTGAGCGGCGGCAAGGGACGGCATACCTCCGCCCGTCTGCTGGCGGAGTCCCGACAAGTCATGGAGAACCGCATGATCTTCCCCCGTTATGCCGAGGGGTATGACCTGTTGATCGCACGATTTGCCGTCACGGTGGAGGGAAAAGAGGTTGAGGGCACGTGCTACGTGACCGACGTGGACCCGACCGCCACCGGGGGGAATACGCCCCGCCCGCCTGTGGGCAAGCCCGTGGGCACGTGGGTCACCTGTCCCGGGGAGGATATGGATTTCTACGGCTTCGGCGGCATGATGACCGAGATCAACATGGCGTGGATCATGACCCTCACCCCTGCCGAGGAGGACATCCCCCACCTTTGGAACGGGAAAACCTACCATTTTGCGCGACCCATCATGGACACCTACGACCGTCTCATGCAGCCCTGTATCCAGCGAGGGCTCCCCTGTCTGGTCCGCCTCATCAACCGCTTTTCCTACCGCCTCAAGGGCTCCGAAGCCAACCTGCGCGAGGTGATCGGCCATCCCGGCTACGAGGACACGGGCTTTTCCGAGCAGATGTCGGCCTTCAACCTCACCACCGAGGAGGGCTTGGACACCTACTGCGCCTGCGTGGATTTCCTCTGTGGTCGCTACGCCGATCCCGCGAGCCCCCTGTTCTGCTCGGTTATCATGGACGTGGGCAACGAGATCAACGCCCAGGCCGTGTGGCACAACTGCGGCCCCATGCCCTGTGGGGAATTCATGGAGGAGTACGCCGAGGCGCTTCGTATCGCCCACCTCATCGGGCTGACCCATAACGCGGTCCATACCGTACACGTATCCCTGGATCACTACTACGGGATCCCCTACCGCCCCGATCCTCTGCGCTACTACGGGGGACGGGAATGTCTGGCCTACCTTGCGGCCATATGCAAGCGAGACGGAGACTTCGACTGGGGCATCTCCGCCCACCCCTACCCCGAGGATCTGACCCATCCCGATTTCTACAACGACACAACGACGACATACCTCCCCGACACCCCT
>JAZOOM010000353.1:0-3469 GCA_045655025.1 Eubacteriales bacterium
CCGAGGCCGAGACCCCCGAGCCCGGGACCTACTACTTCGTGGACAACATCGCCCCCGAGACCGAGTCCCAGACTCCCGAGACCAAGCCCGATGAGCACTATGAGTACGCGCAGGATTTTTCCGAGCCCATCAACGCAAATAATCCGGACTGGACGATCAACGAGATGGCCGATACCGCCAAGGGATATCTGACCGCTACGGGCAATCAGCATCCCTACGTGGCGCTCAAGCGCAAGGCCAAGGCCGACATGGTCACGGTCACGGTGGATCTGAAGGCCAACCGCCCCGGGGCGATTCCCAACGACTCGGGCTACATCGCCCTCCGCTTGCCCGCCTACGACAATCAGTTCGCCGCCGTGGGACAGAACGGTATCTGGCTGGCCTTCCAATGCGGCCGAGTCGGTATCATCAACGGCTGGCCGAATATTACCCTCTTTGACAGTGGCTTTGATTTCAGCAAGGCGCGCACCGTCTCCGTAGAGGATAACCAGACGGATAATATCATTTCGGTCTACGTGGATGAGGGTGGTGCCAAGACCCTCGTGTTCCGCGTGGCCATCACCGACAGCAAGAACGTGACTGTCACCGACAAGGACGGCGCTGTGAAGACCACGGCCAAGTTCGGCTACGATATCCCCGAAAACGGATACGTGGCGGTATGGGCGCATCAGGACAACGGAGAGGTGACCTTCGACAATATCAAGGTCAACTGGACGGTTCCCGGAAATCCCACGACCACCGTGACGAACAGCTACAAGCAGGACTTCAACACCTCCATTGCGGGGGACAAGAACTGGAGCCACAACGGCACCGCGGTATTCGAGGACGGCATGGTGGTAGGCACTACCGAGCATTGCTATTTGGATATGACCCAGCGGGTACGGGGTGAGAAGGTCTATATCGAGCTGGATCTGCTGGCTGACCGCAAGGGCACCGTGGACAATGTGGCCTCCTACGTGGGTCTGCGTGTGACCGAGCGGGATCAGTTCCGCGCCACGGGCCCCGACGGCATCTGGCTGGCCTTCCACGATAACCGTATCGGTCTCATCACAGGCTGGCCTGCTACCAAGATGTACACCTCCAATATCTCCTTCGCGAATATGCGCCACATTCTCATCGAGGACGATACCGTCAACAACGAGATCTCGGTCTACCTCAAGGAGGGCGGCGGCAAGCAGCTCATCTGCCGCTTCGTCATCCAGAACGAGCACGATGTGACCGTCTTTGACGGAAACGGCAAGTCCAAGGTCACCCACACGCTGGGTCACGACCTCGGCAGAGACGGCTTTGTTTGCTTCTGGGCACCTGCGGGGGACAAGGGCAAGAGTGCCTTTGATAACGTCGAGATCCGCTGGGACAACAAGGTGTGCACCGAATACATCCCCACGGATCCCGAGACTCTCCGCGATCTTTACGGCGATACGTGGGTAGGCATGGACGACGAGGATCGCCTTGTCAACTACGGGGCCGACGACGTGGAGGATAAGCTGGTGGGTATCTTCTACCAGATCTGGCACGTCCAGACCGGCACCACCTACCCCGATCAGATCCTCTACGATCACCACGCGATCTACCAGCAGGGCGGTCACGCGGCTGTTAAGGAGGCCTATACCAAGGGCCCCGTGGGCTGGGGACACTACTGGGGTCAGCCCTACTTCGGCTACTATCTCACCAACGATCAGTGGGTCATCCGCAAGCACGCCTCCATGCTCTGCGATATCGGCGTGGATTTCATCTATCTGGACGTGACCAACGGAAATCCCTTGACCACCTCCTACATGGCCATCTTCAAGGAGTACCACGCCATGCGCGAGGAGGGGATGGATACCCCCGATATCTGCTTCTTCATGGCGGACAACGCCGATCTGAACCCCCGCGTGTTCGAGGATATTTGGGATAACATCTACTCCACGGGTCAGTACAGCGATCTCTACGCCATGTACAAGGGCAAGCCCCTGCTCCTCGGCAACGTGGAGAAGATCGAGGACAAGGCCGCCTTGGAGACCTTCACCATCCGCCGCTGCTGGGCACTCCGTGAGAACGTGAACGGCGGGCGGGATATGTGGACCTGGATGCACGAGACTCCTCAGCCCATCTCCAAGGACACCGCCACCCGCGAGGAGGAGGAGATCTCCATCTCGGCGGGCATTCTGGCCAACACTTCCATGGGACGCAGCTTCTCCAAGGGCCGTCAGCCTGCCCTACTGACCCTGCCCGACGGCACCAAGGATATCTTCCAGTTCGAGCTGGAGACTACGGGCAAGGGCATCTTCTTCGCCGAGCAGATGGAGCGCGCCGCCAAGGCCGATACCTACGTCCTTCTCATCACTGCATGGAACGAGTGGGGAGCCGGCCGTTGGGAAGGAAATCATCATCCTAAGATCGCCAATACCCCCATCGACTGGACCTACGATTACTACGTGGACTGCTTCAACCCCGAGTTCAGCCGTGATATCGAGCCTATGACGGGCGGCTTTGGAGATAACTACTACTACCAGCTGGCCCAGTTCCTCCGTACCTTCAAGGGCTCCCGTATCGCTCCCGAGGCGGCGGGACAGACCGAGATGGCTCTGGACGCGCCTCTGTCCGCCTGGGACAGCGTATGGCCCGAGTACATGGATACCTTGGGCGACACCTTCCACCGTAACGCCATGGGTTACTGTAACTTCTTCCACTACACCAACGAGAGCGGCCGCAACGATATTATCTCCGCGAAGGTGTCCCGCACCAATGCGGCTACCTATTTCCTCGCGGTCTGCGCCGATACCGTCACGGCTCCCGCAGGCAGTAACTGGATGAACCTCTTCATCAACACCGACAGCAACTATGAGACGGGCTGGTATGGCTACGATATCGCCATCAACCGCGACGGCGCCAAGGCCGCGGCAGGGAAGGTCACCATCGAAAAATTCGTGGGCAACGAGTGGAAATTCCAATCCATCGGTGAGGGCGAGATCAAAATCAATGGTAACTACCTCGTCATCAAGGTGGATACGGCTCTGTGCGGTCTGAACGGCGACTTTGACTTCAAGTGGGCGGATAACTCCACCACCGACGGTCAGATCATGCAGTTTTTGGATCAGGGCGGTGCCGCTCCCAACGCCCGCTTCAACTACGCTTACCGTACCGAGGCCTCCAAGGCCACCTTCAACCCTGCGCTGGACAGCTATCTGGCAGGGGGCGCGGCCTTTGACGCAGGTAAGGCCTACGTGGCCGCCGAGGACGGCGTATACCGCCTCTACGACGGCAATACCAACGCCAAGGCAAAGATGTACGAGGGCAGACTCTTCGCCCCCGTGACGGCGTTGGGCAACCTGAAGGATGCCGCCGTGACCGTCTCTACCGACGGCAAGAGCGCGACCTGGACGTACAACGGCAAGACCGTGGTGTTTACCGCCGATTCCACCGACGTGAAGGTGGGCAAGGATATTTGCATCATTCCCGTTGCTCCCTTCGTGGAGAACGGCGT
>JAZOOM010000354.1:0-12907 GCA_045655025.1 Eubacteriales bacterium
ACGATCAGACCGCCGGAGCCCATCATAGAGCCGATGGCCATGAGGTTGTCGTAGTCGATGGGGGTATCGATGAGGTGAGCGGGGATGCAACCGCCGGAAGGACCACCGGTCTGAGCTGCCTTGAACTTCTTGCCGTTGGGGATACCGCCGCCGATCTCCTCGATGATGTGGCGGAGAGTGGTACCCATGGGAACCTCAACCAGACCCGTGTTCTTGATCTTACCGCCCAGAGCGAAGACCTTGGTACCCTTGGACTTCTCGGTACCGATGGAAGCGAACCACTGAGCACCCTTCAGAATGATCTGAGGAATGTTGGCGTAGGTCTCCACGTTGTTCAGAATGGTGGGCTGACCGAACAGACCCTTGACTGCGGGGAAAGGAGGACGGGGACGGGGCTCACCGCGGTTACCCTCGATGGAGGTCATCAGAGCGGTCTCCTCGCCGCAGACGAATGCGCCTGCGCCCAGACGGATCTTCAGATCGAAGTTGAAGCCGGTGCCGAAGATGTCCTCGCCCAGGAGGCCGTACTCCTTAGCCTGATCAATAGCGATCTGGAGACGGTTGACGGCGATGGGGTACTCGGCACGGACGTAGACGTAACCCTCGTCAGCACCGATGGCGTAGGCGGCGATGGCCATAGCCTCGATCAGAGCGTGGGGGTCACCCTCCAGAATGGAGCGGTCCATGAATGCGCCGGGGTCGCCCTCGTCGGCGTTACAAGCAACGTACTTCTTGACGCCTCCACGGTTGCTGCTGGCGAACTTCCACTTCAGACCGGTGGGGAATCCGCCGCCGCCACGACCGCGGAGGCCGGAATCCAGAATGGTCTGGATGACCTCGTCGGGGGTCATCTCGGTGAGCACCTTACCCAGAGCGGCGTAACCGTCCATGGCGATGTACTCCTCGATGTTCTCGGGGTTGATGACGCCGCAGTTACGAAGTGCCAGACGGTACTGGGACTTGTAGAAGGTGGTGTCGTTCAGGGACTCGGTAACAGCACCGGTGTTCTCGTCCTTCTCGTTGTAGACCAGACGCTCAACGGGACGGCCCTTGAGCAGATGCTCAGAGACGATCTCGGCAACGTCAGCCTCCTCCACGCGGGAGTAGAAGGTGCCGTCGGGATACAGAATGACCACGGGGCCCAGAGCGCAAAGACCGAAGCAACCGGTCTGAACGACCTTCACTTCCTCAGCGAGGCCCTGCTTTTCGATCTCACGGACGAAAGCGTCCTGGATCTTCTGGCTGCCGGACGAGGTACAACCGGTACCGCCGCAGCAAAGTACATGTGCACGAATCATAGTTTCAACCCTCCGTTATGCCTTAGTGGCGTAGGTGTAGGTGTATTCCTCTACGACCTTACCGCCCTTAATGTGCTCCTCGATGACCTTTGCGGCCTTCTCGGCGGTCATCTTGACGTAGGTGACCTTCTCCTTACCGGCCTGGAACACCTCGACCACGGGCTCGTACTGGCAAATACCGATACAGCCGGTCTGGGACACGGTCACGCTGGAGTTCATTCCTGCGTTGTTCACGCCCTCCACGAAGGCGGCGAGGACGGGACGGGCGCCGGCGGCGATGCCGCAGGTTGCCATACCGACCACGATGCGGGTATCGCTGGTACCCTCACGAAGAACGACCTTGTCCTTCATCTTGTCTCTGATCGCAGCAAGCTCTGCCAAAGATTTCATGATGTTTCTTTCCTTTCATAGGTATATCAAATTTTTTAAAAACTTTTTCACTCCGCGGGCTGATATTGCTCCCGCAGAAAGTCTCCGATCCACTGTATGATCTCGTAGCTGTCCAAAGGAACGTCCCCCAGCACCTCTCGGAGCTGACGGGTGTCCAGCTCGACTCTGTGACCGTTCGCATCGTGTACGAAGGTGAAGTCGATCTCGGGGCTTCCCATGATGAGGGTCTCCATGGTGGATACCATGTCACCGATGGGTGTGAAATCAATGTGGTCGGTGTGGAAGGTAGCCGTTACCACGGTGCCGTGGTCGTCGGGATGATCCTCCTCGTGACGGGACTCTATGGTCACCGTCCCCCCCGTCTGCTCGGCGGCCAGCATGAGCAGAGGAATGCCCATGCCCACCTTGCGGGTAGTGCGGGTGGTGTAGAAGGGGTTCATGACGGTCTCCACGACCTCGGGCTTCATACCGCAGCCGTTATCCGTGATGGTCATGGTCAGGAGTGATCCGACCTCCACCAGGGATATGTCGATCAGCGTCGCCCCTGCCTTGACGGAGTTCTTGGTGATATCCAGAACGTTGAGTGAGAGTTCCTTCATCTTACTGTACTCCTTTCAGGCGCAGGAATAGCTGATGCCGCACGAAGTCGCCGCTGTAGGGCTCATCTTCCAAGTCAAAGTATGCATTCGCGTCCCGAATGTCCCACAGGTAGTGGGCATCGGAGCCGCAGAGCATAAGCTTGTTTTGCAGAATGGGGTATTTCTGCCTGTATGCTTCCCTGTTCTCGAAGTCCCGCAGTTCGATACAACCGAAGTCGGGTGTCTCGGGCACCGTACCCAGAATGGAGATGATGCCGTTGGCCTCGCGGTCGATGTGGGCGGGAAAGCAGACACCGTTGTACCTCTCCACCAGAGCAGGAACCTCCTCCAGTGAGAGCATGGTGGCATTGGGAAGCAGGTCATCCTCCCCCCCGACGGGATTGTCCTCCTCGTCCAGTATGAGCTGGTCTCCGAAGATATCCACGCGGTTGGGGATGCGAATGCGGTAGTTCTCCACGTCCTCTCCGAAAGCCATGGCGTCCTCCAGCCGTTCAAAGAGACACACAACGTGGATCTCCTCGGCGGTGGTCAGTTCCATCCCCGCGATGGGGATGATGCCCTGCTTTTTGGCGGCCTTGTAGAAGGCGGGGCAGTTCTTCACCGAGTTGTGATCGGTCAGCGCCGCGATCTGCAAGCCTGCCAGGGCGCAGACACCCGCGATGTTGTTGGGAGTCATGTCGTTGTCGCCGCAGGGGGACAGGCAGGAGTGGATGTGGAAATCGTAGTAGTAGCGGTTCATAGTCCCAGCTCCGCAAGGCGCTTCGCCGTTTCATAGGCGTTCTTGTCGGTAGCCAGCACGTTGACACCCTTCGTCTCGGCGGTGTTCTTCACACTCTCGTCAAGGGTCACGCCCTCACAGAGGATGATACAGGACACGTCGGACAGGGTGGCTACAGCCACGATATTGAGATTGGACATGATGGTGAGCCAAGCGTTTCCGCTCTGTGCACGCCCCATGACCCAGGAGAGCAAGTCTCCGATGTATGCGCCCTCCACCTCACGGTCTCCCTCGGGGAGAGAAACGGGGGTCAGAGAAAGAGCCGATTGCAATTCCGTAACGGTCATGACTTGGGTTCCTCCTCTCGGGCCTTGAGTAAGGTTTCCAGCTGCTGATTTTTCAGGATCACGCATCCGTCCTCCGCCACTCTGCCGCAGACAACGTCCTCGGCAAAGGCACGGCAGTTAGGCGCGCCGCAGGCTCCGCAGTCGATGCCGGGCAGGGCCTCGCTCAGCTTCTGGATCACCGCCATCATGCGGAGTGACTCACCGAAATTGGTGGACAACCGCTGAATAGGCATGTACGTGGGAAGCTCGTTGAAGCAGTAATCCTCGGGGATGTAATCCCGATCCGCATCCGACAGAATGTTCTGGGATACGGGCAGGTAGCGGCGCAGGGTCTGGAGTCTGGCCTTGGCGACGAAGGGATTCTCCACCACCATAGCTCCGCCGACGCACCCGCCGGGGCAGGCGTTCAGCTCTACGAATTCCAGTCCCGCGATGTTGCCGTTATCCAACTGCTCCAGTACGCGGTTCACGTTCTCAATGCCATCCGCCGCCAGGTATTTGTCGTTGAAGAGGGCAGATGCCTCTCCGCCGGTGGTTGCCCAGCTGATGCCGATCATGCCGGACTCCGAGAGATTCTCGGGCTCGTCGCCGCGGCGCATGACGTTGATCAGATTGAAATAAATGTCGCTGATGGACAGGACCTCGTCCACCTCGCTCTGATAGTCCCCAAACCCGTTGCGGACGTAGCTGACCTTACCGGGGCAGGGGGAAATGAAGCATACGCAGATGTCCTCGCGGGTAAGCTCGGGATGCTCCTTCATGGCTCGCTCCAAGGCCAGCTTGGCGGCGATCTCCATGGGGGGCAGAATCTGCATGATATGATCCTTTAGGGTAGGATATCGCAGGGATATCAAACGGAGTACGACGGGACAGGCGGAATTGATGACGGGCTTGGGAATGCCAACGGTCTTGAGGTACGTCCTTGTGTAGGCCGAGACAAGCTCTGCCGCCTTGGACACCTCGAATACGTCGTCGAATCCAATGTCCTTCAGTCCCTGGAGCACGTAATCCACGTCCTCCAGATCCTCAAACTGTCCGTACAAGGTAGGCGCGGGGAGTGCGATCTTGTACTTATCTGTTTTCAGCACCTTATCCAAACGGCTGTAGGTGGCCTTCTTGGCCTTGTTCGTGCAGACCTTGATGCAGATACCGCAGTCGATACACCGTCCGGTATTGATCTTCGCATGACCGTCCACAATGCGGATGGCCTCGGTAGGACAGTGCTTCAGGCAGGTCGTACATCCCGTACAGCGAGTCAGGTCCAGAGATACCGAATGTTCATACGAGTTCATAGCACCCGTGTCTCCTTTCCCGGCCACGTCGCCCGACGGGCGATGCTGTGCCGAAATGGGGGGACGAAATGATACAGAAAGTCCTTACGCAGGATCTATACGCGCTCATACGCGCGAGGAGAACACGCGCAGGAATACGTGCCCTCGGGCGCGTATTCCTGTTTTGATCGCCGTCAGGCAAGCAAAACGGTCATAGTGATGGTGGTTCCCTCACCCACGACAGATTCGATCTGCATATCATCCGTATAGCGCTTCATATTCGGGAGTCCCATTCCCGCGCCGAAGCCCAAAGAGCGCACGTTATCGGGAGCTGTGGAGAAGCCCTCCTGCATCGCCTTCTCTACGTCGGCAATACCGGGGCCGCGGTCGGTAAGGATCATTACGATGCGATCCTCGTACACGAGAACGTCCGCCTCACCGCCATCCGCATGGATGACCATGTTGATCTCTCCCTCGTACATAGCGATGGAGATCTTGCGAATGATCTCGGGGGGGATGCCCAGTTTACGCAGGTTCTTCTTCACCTGCACAGAGGCTTGGCCCGCAGAGGTAAAGTCCTCTCCGTCCACTACGAAATGAAATCTTACTGCCTCATCCATATCAGTTCACCGCTTTCGCATCGGTCGGGCTGACACCCAGACCCTTCATGTAGAGCTTTCCGCAAGCCTCGTACATCCGCTTGGTGGTCTTCAAAACAACCAGATCGGATTCCTTAGCCAAACGGATCATCTCGTCGGTGGGACACTTGGAGCGCACGAATACGACGCATCGCATGTCCATCATTTCTGCGGTGCGGATGACTTGAGGATTGCAAAGTCCCGTGAGCAGAACGGCCTGATCCTTGACGTAGGCCAGCACGTCGCTCATCATGTCGCTTCCGCAAGCGGAATGAACCTCGTCGTCGAGAAACTCCTCGCCGCAGACCACGTCAGCCTTGAGGATCTCCCGTATGGTAGAAATTTTCATAGAATCAAACTCCCTACCGTAGGATGGAAATTACATATACTTAGCCAGGATACCGGCCATGTCCTTGGCAACCAGACGGCCGTAGACCTCGCCGTTGATGGTCAGAACGGGAGCCAGACCGCAAGCACCGATGCAGCGGGTAGCCTCCAGAGAGTACTTACCGTCAGCAGAGGTGCTGCCGACAGCCACGTTCAGAATGCGAGAGCACTCGTCGATGATGTCGCCGGAGCCCTTAACGTAGCAAGCAGTACCCAGGCAGACAGCCACGGCCACCTGACCGTCGGGATTGAGCTTGAACTGGGAGTAGAAGGAAACAACACCGTAGATCTGCTCGGCGGGGGTGCCGGTCTTGTCGGCAATGATCTTCTGCACCTCGATGGGCAGATAGCCGTAGATCTCCTGTGCCTCCTGCAGGATGGGCATCAGCTTGCCCTGTACGCCGTCGTATTTCGCAATGACCTCAAGCAGCTTGGCTTCCTGCTCGGCGGTGCCGCGGAAATCGACCGTAGTCAGCTTCTTTTTCATTTGAATAAAACCTCCTAAAAAATCTAAGCATACCTATCCCGAAAAGGATACAGTACGCCCGTTCAAATGAGCCCCTACATTATATCATAAAATCAAAGAAAAATCTATAGAATTCTAAAATATTTTCAAAAAATTATTATTTATTTTTCCTAACAGACGCAAAAACGTCCCCCGCCAAGCAACGCGGAGGACGTTTCGAAGAAAAATCAATAGAACCAATCCAGATTCTTGCGCACATAGCCGGTCATACGGCGGCTGATGTAGGCCTTATTACCCATGAGGAAGTCGCGGAGCCACTCAAAGTCATCCCCACCCGTGGCGCTGTTGTAAGCCTTGATAAGGGTGTTGACCATGGTCTCCTCACCGTTCAAAAGCAGGGCATCGGTAAGCGTGGTAATGGTGGCGGAGGAAGCATTGAGGAACAACCGCCAACCGTCGGGGCTGTCAAACTCAGTGAGATCGTAGAGCATCTTGTAGGCGGCCAGAGGGCGGTAGATCTCACGGATACCAAACTTCTCCACGGGAGCGTTCAGCGCGTTCTCCGTCCAAAGACGCTCAACGGAGGTAGTCAGCGTGGTCATGAAATAGCTCATGCGGCTGTTGATGCGATCGAAATTCAATTCCTCGGGATCGATATTCCGACCGGTCTTGGGATCGTAGAGGAAGAAATTGGGATCATTGTCGCGGCCGATGAAAAGGTACACAAGGATACCCAGACCAATGAGAATGCAGAGAATGGAAATAATAGCCAGGCAGGCCTTGTAGAACAAAGAAGCCGCGCCGGGTACCAGCAGTGCCAGCATACAGATGCCGCCCAAAATGAGCACAGCGGCCACAATGAGAAGAACACGGGACATATTTTTCATAACTGTATTTACCAAAACCTCTCTCTGCCGCGATTTTGAAGGCGGCAAGCAACATTTCACGGACTAATTATACCATAGATTCACAAATTTTGCAAGGGGTTTGGAGATTTTTGTGGATGCAGAAAACAAAGAAAATTTCATAACAGCCTCGATAGCGATTTTCCGAAAGAGCATAAAAAACACCAAACGTGAGCAGCAGCAGGCCGCGATGGTTCTACCTCCTCTGCCCCGCTCATATACTCCACCAACAAATCCATTTGCATACACGGAGGTATACGAAGCATGGCCGACCATTCCATCTACAAAGACATAGCCGAGCGTACGGGGGGTGACATTTACATCGGGGTGGTAGGCCCCGTCCGTTCGGGTAAATCCACCTTCATCAAGAGATTCATGGAATCCCTGGTGCTTCCCAACATCGGCGAGGGTTACTCCCGGGAGCGGGCGCGGGACGAGATGCCCCAATCCGCCGCGGGTAAGACCGTCATGACCACCGAGCCCAAGTTCATCCCCGACGAGGCGGTGAATATCCGTCTGGACGGAGTCTCCAATATGCGGGTCAAAATGATCGACTGTGTGGGCTACGTGGTTCCCGAGGCACTGGGTACCATTGAAAACGGTCAGCCTCGTATGGTGCGAACCCCCTGGAGTGAGGAGCCCATGCCCTTCGTGGAGGCCGCCGAGATGGGCACCCACAAGGTCATCACCGAACACGCCACCATCGGCATGCTGGTCACCACCGACGGCTCCATCGGGGAGATCTCCCGCGAGTCCTACGTGGAGGCCGAGGAGCGGGTGGTACGGGAGCTGAAGGAGCTTGGCAAGCCCTTCGCCATGATCCTTAATTCCGCCCGTCCCTCCTCCGAGACCGCAGTAGCATTGGCCTATGAGCTGGAGGCCAAGTACGGTGTACCCGTGGCCTTGGTTTCCTGCATGGATCTGGACGCCGAGGATATTCGCCACATTCTGGAGCTGGTACTCCATGAGTTCCCCGTCTCCGAGGTGCGGATCAAGCTCCCCGAGTGGATCACCGCCTTGGAACCCACCCACCGCATCCACACCGCCCTCATGGCAAAGCTCCGCCGATCCGCCGATCGGGTCGAAAAGATCGGCGATATTCGGGAGGCATTCTCGGATTTTGACGAATGCGAATACGTGGAATCCGCCGAGGTGGAGAGCGTAGATCTCGGACGCGGAAACGCTGAAATTCTGGTCCGAATGGCAGACGGCTTGTACTATACGGTGCTCTCCGAGCTGTCGGGCTTCAGCATAGACGGAGAGGAATCCCTCATCGGTCTGCTTCGCGAGCTTGCGGACGTAAAGGCGGCCTACGATAAGATCGACAGCGCCCTGCAGGAGTGCAACGAGGGGGGCTACGGCATCGTCATGCCCGACGTGGCGGATATGCACCTCGACGAACCCGAGATCGTGCGGCAGGCAGGAGGCTACGGTGTCCGCCTCCGCGCTTCCGCCTCCTCCATCCACATGATCCGTGCCAACATCGAGGCCGAGGTCAGCCCCATCGTGGGAACGGAGCAACAGTCCGAGGATCTGGTGCGCTACATGCTGAAGGAATTCGACGAGGATCCCTCCCGCATCTGGGAATCCAATATGTTCGGCAAGAGCCTCTATGAGCTGGTCAACGAGGGCATCCACACCAAGCTCGCCCATATGCCCGAGGCATCCAGAGCCAAGCTGTCCGAGACCCTGGAGCGTATCATCAATGAAGGAAGCGGCGGGCTGATCTGTATTCTGCTGTAAGACAAAATAACGCCGCTCCCCGACAGCTCACAAGCTTTGTCGGGGAGCGGCGTTATGGTTGTATGACGAGATCTCATTCCGGTATCGTCAGAGGGTATCGTTGAGCTGAAACGTGAAATCTCCCATGGCATCAGCCGAATACCCACTCTGAAAGTCAGGTGCTGCCTCACGCCACGCAAAATAATCCGTCAGAAAATTGTCCGTCTCGATATCCCACGAAATGTACATATCACACGCAGGTATATGAATGCACACGAACATGAATCCGTGATCGAAATCCTTACGAATCAAACAGGTAATTTACGTTCCCCGTCATAAGTGCAAAGGTCGCCCTATAGGTGTTCTCGGGATGGGTGCGGAATTGGGTCTCCATGAGAGCTGCCCGCTCGCGGGTATCCGCCCACAGGGTAATGGAGAGCAGAGTGGTCTCCCCCTCGGTGAGGGAGCAGACGAAATCGTAACCACCCAAGGGATTGGGGGTGTAACGGCAGGAAGCCTTGACGCCCCGACGGCGGAAATCCAGCAGCCGCAGAGCGCAGGTCAGACTCTCCTCCAGAATGGAGGGGAGGATCTCCCCCTGAAGAGACTCCACCACGGTTCTTCCCTTTTCGGTGACGCGATAGGTGGGCTGTCCCCCCTCTGTCATCCCGCACTGCTCCACAAGACCGCTGTCCTCCATGCGGGAGAAGGATTCGGCAAAATCCAAGTAGGCCACGTAGTCGGTCTGCATGATGATATCGTTGACCGTCACGAAGTCCATGGGATACCCCACGTTCTGCATGAGGTAGAGGACGAAGACGGTAATATTCTGTTTATTTCCGAGTGGCGATGACATGAAAAGCCTCCTGTAAGCATGATAACGCCCCCTTCGGGAGCAAGCCCTAAAATTTTATCACATTTCCGAAAATTTTTCAAGCCCCCTCATTGCATTTTTTTGAGTTTTGTGGTATGATATAAAAGAATACTACTTTGAGAGGAATTTTTACCCATGATCCACATTGCTCTTTTGGGCTTCGGCGTGGTCGGAAGCGGCACCGCGGAGGTCTTGACTCAGAATAATGCACTGATAGAAAAGAAGGTCGGACAGGAGATCAACATCAAGTATATCCTGGATCTCCGAGATTTCCCCGACTCCCCCTTCGCCGATCGCATCGTCCACGACTTCAACGTCATCGCAAATGATCCCGATGTGTCGGTGGTCGCCGAAATGATGGGCGGCTCCCATCCCGCCTACGAGTTCACCATGGCCTGTCTGAAGGCCGGAAAGAGCGTGGTCACCTCCAACAAGGAGGTAGTCGCCAATTTCGGCACCGAGCTTCTGGCCGTGGCTAAGGAAAACGGCGTTTCCTACCTCTTTGAGGCCTCCGTGGGCGGCGGTATCCCCATCATCCGCCCCCTCCGCGAGGATCTGGCCTCCAACAACGTTACCGCCATCAGCGGCATTCTCAACGGTACCACCAACTACATTCTGACCAGAATGGACGTGGAGGGGGCCTCCTTTGCCGACGTGCTGAAGGATGCCCAAAGACTGGGCTACGCCGAGGCCAATCCCGCCGCCGACGTAGAGGGTCTGGACGCCGCCCGCAAGATCGTCATTCTGGCCGCTATGTCCTTCGGCAAGCGCATTGATCCCAATACCATCCTCTGCGAGGGCATCACGGGCATCACCGCCGCCGACAGCGAACTGGCCAAGGAAATGGGCTACACCATCAAGCTCATCGGCTACACCACCAAGATCGACGGTAAGATCCTGGCCATGGTCTCCCCCCGCCTGGTCTGCCGCGACAATCCCATCTTCGGTGTCAGCTACGTGAACAATGGTATTCTGGTCAGCGCCGATATGGTAGGTCAGGTCATGTTCTACGGCCCCGGCGCGGGCAAGCTGCCCACCGCCTCTGCCGTTACGGGTGATCTGGTAGACGTAATGGCTCACACCCCCGCTGGCATCATTTCCCCCGTTTGGGTGGATGCCGCTCCTGCCGAGATCGCCGATCCCGAGGATGCCGTCTCCCGCCATCTGGTGGTGTTGGACGCTCCCCTGTCCGCCGAGGCCGAAATCGCCGCTCATTTCGCACTGAACGCCGTTCACTTCACCGAGGGTCGATTCTCCTTCATCACCGAGGAGCTGAGCGAGGCCGCCGTCAAGGCGAAGATCGCCGCCGCAGGCTTCCCCCTCGTCACCCGCATCCGCCTGCTGTAAGGTGACGCCATGAACCGTATGCTCAACGACCGCTTCGGGAAAAAGGCCGCCTCCGGCAAGCGGGGATGCCTGTTTCTCATCGTCGGTTCCCTGCTGGCTCTTCTGGCCACGGGTCTGTACGTCTTAGCCGTTTCCCTGCTCACGGGTGTCCTTGTGGAAGCCCGCCACGGGGGCGAGGTCGCCTACGCCCTCATGGACATTGTGACCCCCTCCTACGTGGTGGCCATGCTGTTCTTCTACGGCGTTCTGGCCATCTGGTACTTCACCCCCACAGAGGATGAGGTAAAAAAGCAGAATCGAAGCCTGTCCCCCATGCTGGGAAAAAAGGAATCCACGGCGTTGTCCAAACGCACCCTGTGGCTTATCACGGCAGGTCTTTTGGCCGCTGTCGTGGTCACGGGAGCCGTGGCCGTCAACACCTACCGTCTGGTGACCCCCGAGGGTGTGCGCTCCTACTTCTTCGTGGAGACCGCCTCCTATGAGTGGAAGCAGGTCAGCAGCTACACCATTGATTGCGAGAATGAGGACGACGGCCTGTCCGTCACCTTTACTATGCGCGACGGCAAGAAATACGAGATCCTGCAGGGAGTCAACTCGGCCACGAAGGCCTTTAAAGAGCAGTACACCTCGGTGACTCATTTCGCCGCCGACGTAGACGAGAAAATGATGGCTCTCCAAGTCCCTCGCAACGTAAAGCACATTGAGCGAGCGGTCAAGGTCTACCGAGGCCACAACCTCTGGCCTTACGTGGAAAAGCTCATCGGCTACGTGGAGCTCAATCCCCTGCCCGACGAGACGATCCCTGAGACCGAGCCTCCCACGGAGGAGCCCACCGCCTCTGCCACCAATCCCTGAAGCTTCATTTTTGAAACGCAAAGCACCGTCCCCGTCGGGCGGTGCTTTCTTTCTTTGCAAAGAAACGGTCACAGAAGTAAACACCGCCATCCGCGCGCATCGGGTCGTTCCCCACTTAGATCACGTAAAAGAAGATCCCAAAAAACTGCAACACGCTCCCCGCCACCACGAAAACGTGGAACACCGAGTGCATGTAACGATGCTTACTGCCCATGCCGTAGAGCACCGCACCAATGGTATAGGCAATACCGCCCCACAGGATCCAGAGCAGTCCCTTGAAGGGGACAGAGGCAAGAGCGGGCTTTACCGCCATGACGATACACCACCCCATGCCCAGATACAGGATCATAGCCAGCTTGGCGTACCGTTTCATATCAATGGCTGTAAAGGTGATGCCCAGAGCGGCACAGCCCCAGACCACACCGAACAGCGTCCACCCCCATCCGGGAGAGTAAGGACGGATACTGCAAAGCACCACAGGCGTGTAGGTACCTGCGATCAACAGGAAGATGGTACAATGATCGACGACCTGCATGACCCGCTTGCCCGTATTCAGATGAAGACCGTGATATACGCTGGACACGGTGTAGAGAGCCACCATAGAGCCGCCATAAATGGCAGAAGCCACCACCGACCAGATCTGCCCCCTCACAGCGGAAAACACCACCGTCAGCGCTAGGGCGATCACGCCCAGACCTGCCCCCACAATATGGGACACCATATTGAAAACCTCTTCCCCTCTTGTGTAGTCCGGCATACGTCGGTTGCGGAAGGGGATCTTTTCGTACTTGACCATAGGAGTACCTCGATTCGTTTGGGATGCCTTCATTGTACCACGTCCTCCTTCCAAAAGCAAGAAACTGTTGCCGCCGCCCTCTCTCCCGTTCAATCACCAAGGCATTTTCCGAGGGAGAATCTCTCTCTACCCACCGTAGAATCCCTCTCTACGCCCCAAAATCCCCTTGAAATGCCCGCGCTCCGCAGAGAAAATCCCTGCGGAGCGCGTCTTTTTCAGTTTTTGGCCACGATGGTGATGTTCACAGGCTCGATCCCTGCCTGCTCGTAGACCACGGCGTTGATCTGAGCCAGC
>JAZOOM010000355.1:0-18289 GCA_045655025.1 Eubacteriales bacterium
TGGATTGACCTGTTGTCTTCCTAAGCCCGCTTGGCCTCCGACTTCCCGGTGATACCCCCACCCAGGGCGGCGATACCGAGACCGATCCTCCCTCGAGCTGGGAGGACTACGTAGCTCCCGAGGGAGCCGACGCAACCGATCTTTCGGTATCGGGCACCATTGCAGGCAGCGGCGGCTCTGCCCCCCAGACCTTGACCTATACCTTCTCCGCCAATGACCCTGCCTTCAGTCTCGGTGAGGCCGACGTGGAGGGGACACGGGTGACCCTGCGTCAGTCGACGGTCAGTTCCTTGACTCTCAATAACGGCCTGGCAAGCCCTGCCACCTATGAAGCCAAGATGCACATCACGGGCAAGAACGAGGGCGCACCCTGGTTCACACTCTACATCGGTCTGCGCCTCCCCAACCCCGGCGGTGATGCCACGGGCAAGGGGGGAATCTGGATCGCCCTGCGGGAAAAACAGATTGGTATCCGCACGGGTGAGTGGCCTGAGACTTCCTATATGACCATCAAGGAAAAGGGCGTGGACTTCAAGACCGAGCGTATGCTTTGGGTGGAGGACAGCGGCTCTATGATCACGGTCTATGCTCAAAACGACAGCGGCAAGAAAGTGGCTCTGGCCGAGGTGAAGTGGGAGGAGGACGCCGTCTCCATGTACCACCCCGGGGAAAGCACGCCTGCCCTGACCGACAGCGGCGTGACGATCCCCGATGCCGGCTACTTCAATCTCTGGCTCCACCACATGAACACGGGTAACGTCTACGTGACCGATTTCAAGGCCACCGGTATCGCGGGAACCAAGAAGACCGCAGAGGACGCCAACATGATGAATTCCGCGGATGTACTGTCCGATACCTGGGTCAGCATGGATGACGTGGGTCGCGTGACGGGCACCGACAACGGCACCGTCAACGACAAGAAGGTCGGTATTTTCTACTTCCTGTGGCACGATGTCAACATCCACGGCGGTCACAGTACGGTCTACGATCACACCAAGACCTACTATGAGGGCGGCAAGAATGCCCTGATCGACGTCATAACCCAAGGCCCCCTGGGCTTTGGCCACTACTGGGCCGAGCCTTATTTAGGCTACTACCGCTCCGACGACGAGTGGGTCATCCGCAAGCACACCTATCAGCTGGTGGCCGCAGGCATCGACTTCATCTTTGTGGATGCCACCAACGGCCTCACCTACGAGAATACCTATGAGACCCTTCTCCGGGTCTGGTCGGAGATGCGGGCCGAGGGTCACGATACCCCTCAGCTCTGCTTCCATTGCGGCGATGAAAGAGATATCGCCGCCAACTCCTTCAAGGCTCTGTGGAATAACCTTTACTCCACAGGCAGATACGAGGATCTGTGGTTCAAGCACAACGGCAAGCCTCTGATCTTCCTGCCTAAATCTCTCTTGAACACCCTTCCCCAGGAGCAGCAGGAGTTCTTCACCGTCCGTCACAGTTGGGCCTACACCAGGGACAGCTGGTATCAAAACCTCCAAGGCAAAGCCTGCTGGCCCTGGGCGGATATGTACCCTCAGGGTAAGGGTCTCTCCGAAACAGGAGAGCTGGAGCAGATGGTAGTCATGAGCGGCTTCTGGGCCAACGGCAGCTACGGCACAAACGGCGGCCGCAGTTATTCCTATCACAATGGCGGTCAGCCCGCAGGCGGCAATTTCGGCTTTGACCTCATAGATAAAGGCACCTCCGGCTTGGGCATTGCCTTTGAGGAGCAGTTCGATTACGCCATCGAGCAGGATCCCGGTCTCATCATGCTGGTAGGCTGGAACGAGTGGTGGGCAGGCCGTTGGGAGGCCGGCGGTGCCGTCGGCCAGACCATTGCCAACGAATATAAGGTCACCAATGATGACAAATGGACGAGACACTACTACGTGGATGCTTTCAATCCCGAGTACTCCCGTGACATCGAGCCTGTGAAGGGTGTCTACAACGATAACTACTACTATCAGATGACCCAGAACATCCGCGACTACAAGGGCAGCCGTGCGCCCCTCGCCGCCTTCGGTCAGCGTCCCATCGTCATGGACGGCCCCCAATCCCAGTGGGATATTGTAGGTCCCGAGTTCCGTGACTATGTGGGTGACACCGCCCACCGCGATGCCATGTCCTACGTGGGGAATTTCCACTACGAAAACAAGAGCGGCCGCAATGACTTCACGGTGGCCAAGGTGTCCAAGAACGGTAGTGACGTGTTCTTCTATGCCGAGTGCGCCGCAGATATTACCGCTCCCTCCGGCACAAACTGGATGAACCTCTTCATCAACGCCGATTGCGACTATACTACGGGCTGGTACGGCTATGATTTCGTCCTCAACCGCACACAGAACGGCGACTCCTGCTCTGTTCATAAGTTCGTGAACAATTCCTGGGATATGGAGGAGGTGGGCTCCGCTACCTACACCGTCAGCGGCAATTACATCCAGATCAAGGTGGGCGCTGAGCTCTTGGGTCTTGGCGATACCTTTGACTTCAAGTGGGCAGACAATTCGGTGGACAGCGGCGACATCATGCAGTTCATTGACTTGGGTGACGCCGCCCCAAATGACCGTTTCAACTACCGCTACACTACCGTGGAGACCGAAGTTAAGGCTCCCGCTTCCCTGACCGAGGACATGATTGTCCTCAAAGCCGGTTCCTACTACGCCTTCGCGGACGGTAAGATGGTGCGTTTGGACGAGTCTTCCACCAAGGCGACCTTCTTTGGTGACGAGAACCATCTGTATGTTCCCAAGGCATTCGCCACCGAGGTCATGGGCCTGACCGTCAGCGGCGAGACCTACAACCACTACGGCGTCGAGTACGTGGATATTACATCCGCTCTCGAGAACTGCGGCAAGACCGTGACCCGCTCGGATGATCTGCTAGTGCTGGCGGACAAGGCAGTGGACGAGAACACGCTTTTGACTTTGTCCCGCGGGCTTTACTGATTGAAAAGGTTGTTTTACGTTTCACCAAAACAAGCCTAATCCGAATTACTTCGGGTTAGGCTTGTTTTAATGATTCGCTTCGATAATTCTACGTCAGCAAGCTGCCCGTGAAGTTCTGTCAGGAGGGTACTTCCTCGATCAGCACCACGGCGCTGCTGTACGCCTCTGCCAGCGTGACTGTGTATCCTGCCGTTTTCAGCTCATAGCCCGAGACTGTGACTTCAAAGCGCCCCTCGGTGTCGGTCAGTTTGTAGGAGGCGGAATTTTTTAGGCCCTTCAGCTTAACGGTAAAGCTGCTGTCAACCGCTTTCGCGGGGCGGAACACCTCGAAAAATCCCTTCCCGCTTACAGGGTCGTAGAATTCCCAGGCCGTCCACTCCCTGTCCGAACGGTTCCACTCCGAGAGGAGGTAGTAATCGTCGTCGTAGAAGCCCTTGATCTGCTCCCATTCGTCGACACAGGCCTTCGCAGTCTGCCAATCCAGCTCCGACGAGTTCAGATTGTATTCAAGCACGGGGAAGCTGCAGAAGGAGGAGCGCAGACCGTAGCGGTCCACACGGTTGCAGGTTGCGGGGCCATCCACAACGGTGCCGAAGTAGGGGAGCCAGGCGAACAGCGAGGCGTTCATGCTCTGCTTGATGTCGTGCTCCGAATAGGCTCCGTCGCTCTTGTGGAGAGGAACCGCGCGGCGCATGGTCTCCAGATCGTTACGACCGCCGCCCGCCGCGCAGGCGTCGATCATCATGTCGGGGAATCTGGCAATAATGCCGTCCAAGAACCAGAGGTAGCCCTGCACGTAGAGATTCTCGGTGATACCGATCTGCCCCGCGGGGTCGTTGGACTGCCACTCGGAGGCGGGAGAAGCAACACCGTAATCCTGGCGGTAGAGGTCGATGTCGCCCTCCTCCAGAATGGTACAAACACGGTTGAGCAGCCACTCTCGAGCCTCGGGATTGCCGTAATCGATCAGCTTGGTGGCGCTGTTGGGGAGTAACCACTCCTTGCGGACGCTGGTCTCTCCGAACAGGGCGGGATCCAGACGCACCACCTCGGGCTCAAACCACAGAATGGTCTTGGTTCCCTTGCTGTGGGCATAATCCGAAATAGCCTTGAACTTGGTCGGGAAACGGGATTCATCTACGTACCATGTGCCCGTAGGCAGCCAAACGTCCAAGGATTGGGTTCCCGTCTTGTAATACCAGCCGGCATCCATCCAGAAATAGTCCAGGGCAATGCCGTTATCGTGGTAAGTCTTGATAGCGTCGATCTGATTCGCCTCATTCGCGCCCACCATTTCACCATACATCCAGGAGGTGACCGCCGCCACGGCCGGTTCAAAGGTCTCTCCACCGGGTTTCCGCATATTGCAGTCAATGTAGAATTTTCTCCAAAGATTGGTGGCACGGTCATTGTCGCTTCCATTATAGAACAAGAAGCTGGAGAGGGGCGTCCGTATGGTCTGACCCGGACGCAGGTAGGTATCCAGCTTGACCTGGCCGTCATACACGCGCAGGTTTCCGTTCCGGGAGTCAAAGCCCGCACGCCACTGACCCGGCCAGCCCACCGCGAAGAACACGCCGCCGCTGTTATGGGTCACCTGGAAGTAGGGGAATCGGCCATAGGTACTTCGTCCCGTCTCGTTATTGATCTCCATGTTCATGCCCGATATGTTGATATCGTAGGGCATATTGGCTATACCGTCGTAGCCGCCGTCTCCGTATATACCCCGCAGATGGGGATTGTCGGCACGAATGGTATAGTCACAACCGTTGATCTCGGATATGGTGGGAGAATTCTCGGTACCTACGTTGGTAAAGTAGAGCGTCCATTCGTAGGCGGCGTATTCGGGGTACAGGGTAGCGACCAGAAGGATCTCCAACGTATCCTGATAGCCAAATCGGATGGTGGTGGTTTCGGAGAGATCGCCGGTCTCCACGTTGCGATCCAGTACCTTGAAGTCCTTGCCGAAGCCGTGGTATTGGGTGTCCCCGATCTTAAAGGAGGTCGGGAAGGCGGACAGATTCCGAATCAAGGCGCGATAGGCGGCGACAGCATCGGATTTTTCTGTTGCCGACGCCTCGTTGGTATACAGGGCATCCATGGAGCCGAAGGGGATGATGGGGGTCTTATCGAACATCATCCAGAGTTGCATCTCGCCTTCGGATTTCTTTCCGCTTTTATACATCTGACCGCAGCTGATGTTCGACGTAAAATGCCAGACGCCCGGCAGCTTGCCGTCGGGGCCTCCGCCGCTGTGAACCATAAACATGTATTCGCCCGGTGCGAACTGACGGCCAAAGGGGATATCCCGAAAAGCGCAGTCCTGAATATCGGTAACGGGCAGGTCAAGCAGGGGCTCTGCGGCAATAGTGGTCCGGTAATCGGTATCCCAGCGATAGACCGAAAGAGTGCAGTAAGTACCCGCGGTGCCCCAGGTGGGGAAGCCCATGCGGACAACCGAAAAGGGGGCATTTACCTGCACCCGAAGTCCGATCCCTCTCTTTGACTTGGGGATCTCCACGGGGATCGGATTTGTTGCGCCATCGATGTACATTTGCACGACGGTGGGGTCATCAGAAAAAATATTGTCTGCGTACATAGCGTCCTCCGATATGGGTGATGAATGCTTGGAAATGACAGTTTTATTATATTATTTACCTACGCTGATTGCAATGCTCACCGTTGACAAATATTGTGTCATTTTTTGACATTGGCTAACAGTTCTTATTGACAGAGGGCATAATCCGTGCTATACTGTATACGGATATTGATTACCGGGGGAGGGCCTTTATGTTCCGAAATGATCATCAAGACGAGTTTTATGAATTAACCCGTTCCGATATGTACGGCGAGGAAATATACGAGCAATACCACAGAGCCGTCCAAAGCGGCGATCTGTCCGGCTTTCTGGCATCCACGAATATGGAGGATGTAAGACAGCACCATATGTATTTGCCCCAGCTCACCCCCTGTCCTGTGGATCTGTTGTTGGAAAAGTTTTACTTTCCGGAGGATAACCGTCAGATCTATGTGTCCCATCATGTCCGTCATATGC
The DNA here is from genome assembly GCA_045655025.1 of Eubacteriales bacterium. Taxonomy (GTDB): domain Bacteria; phylum Bacillota; class Clostridia; order Oscillospirales; family CAG-272; genus CAMEON01. The sequence continues at coordinate 6,001 of JAZOOM010000355.1, forward strand.
CGCCGTTTCTGCACACCCATGAATTTTTTGAAATATCCTATCTGCTGGACGGCCGTGCGGAGCATACCATTGACGGACGAGTGCTGGCTATGAATCCGGGGGATCTGTGTGTGATCCCGCCCTTTACCGAGCACAGCATGATCCGTTGCGACGGCTTGCTCTTCAATATACTGCTGAAGGCCTCCTCCTTTGAGGTCACCTATCGCAGCTTACTGAACGATTACAGCTCCCCTCTTGTGTCATTTCTTTACCATAGCTTTTTCTGCTCCAACCTTTCCAAGTACTATTTTATCAAGAACACCGACTGTCCCGAGGCAGCTCACGAGCTCTTGCAGCTCCTGATACTGGAAAAACTCCGTCAAAAAAACTGCAATGCCGATGATCTGCCCTATGTCTGGATGATGAAAAGCTTTTTCGCTCTTTTATCCGAGAGATCGGCGGCTCAGAACGGCTCTTCGGACAATCTTCCCCTTTATCCGCATTCAGCGGTTCCCTCCATACTCAATTACCTCAAGCAGCACTATAAGGAGGCAACCCTGCAGAGCGTGGCCAAGGCATTCAATTATTCTCCGTCCTACGTCAGCCGATTGATTAAGGCTCAGACACAAACAAATTTCGTTTCTATTCAGCGTAGACTTAAAATCAACGAGGCTTGCCGTCTCCTCAAAGAGACCGAGCTTTCGGTGTCAGATATCAGCGCGGAGATCGGCTTTGAGAGCTGCAGCTCCTTTTACAAGGCGTTTATGGCGCAGACAGGACATACCCCCAGTGCTTACCGCATTTCTTAGCTCATGTGTTTGAAAAGAGCAAAACAAGCAAGTCAATTTTTCAGCTGTAATTTCTTGGTATTATTTGTTGTGTTGCTATTGAGCAGGGTAATAGAAAGTGATAGCAATGCAGTAGAAAGCGTATAAATCAAATTCGATTTAGTTTGAAGTTGGCTCACCAAAAAAGCCTAATCTGATTTTTCGGATTAGGCTTCTTTTGATTATCCTGTTCGTTAATTGAATCCTTCAATCCGCAAGTTTTGTTCTCAGCAAGTTTCTCTCGGTGCGGATTGATGCCGAGCTCGCTCGGCGGTCGATCTACCGGATGGGTTACCACTAACAACCTAAATCGAATGATTCGGTTTAGGTTGTTTTTCTTTTTCCTTTATCGAAAACAGATTCACCGACAAAGTCAAGGACGGCAACTTATTCGATTTTTTGCATATAAACCATTGGCATGCTACTCATATTGTGGTATGACATATGTGAGCCGTATTTCTTTCCTTTGTTTGCGAAGAATCAATTTTTGTTCAGTATTTGTAAATACAGGCGCGCGGTTCTGTGTGGACCGCGCGCCCGTGTTTCATAGACTCTTTCAGATGATCATCAACCCATCTTCCTTTTTTCGTACGGTCCTTCAAGCGAGGAGAAGCAATCGACGGAGAGTGATCCGGCTCGGGGCCTTACAGGGAGTTCATATCTACGGTCAACCATGCCCACCTGGCATCGCCGCAGGGTTCTGTCCGGAGAGTGTAGAGGATATGATTGAGGGTCACGGTGACGGTCTCGCTGTCCGGGGAGAAGGGGCCGAAGCGGACGCGTAGGTGCCCGGCGGGGATTTTACCGTGTAGGGCAAGGATCATGGCCTGGGTGTTGTCCGTGGGGTAGGCAGTCTCCATATCCACCGTGGCGTGGGTGTTGACGAGAGGGTAATCCTTGACTGAAACGCTCCACCCATTGGGAAGACGGGGCAATAGCTTGACGGCATCCCCCCATACGGGGGAGATACCCGCTACGATATGGAAGCACTTCATGGCTTCCGCCAGCTGAACAAGGTTGCCCAGATCTCCCTGACGACGGAAGATACCCTTCTCGGCATCGATGGCCATGCCCTCCGGGACAAGGTAGGGCTCAGGGAGGCGGGGGGCGTAGCAGATACGGCAGAGGGACTCCACCAACTTTCTCGCGTCGCAGGTCTGATCCAGGAGTAGGGCATTCTGGGTTATCATGGCGTGATCGTAGCCGATGCCGCCTCGGACACCGTACATACCGAAGTCCACGGTCTTAGCAAGGTCGGCGGGGTAAACAGCCGCGGAGCGTCTGACCCAATCGGCAGGCATATCGGCGGTATCGTAACCGTAAATATCCGCCAGCATGGTCACCACGGGATCGTGGCTGAAGCCCCTCTTTTCCAGATTCCAGCCCGCTCCAACGGTCAGCCCCCTGTCGATGCCGCTTCGCAGACGGTCTGCGTAGGTCTTCCAGAGGGTGGCCTCCTCGGAAAAGCCTGCGGTGGCAGCCATCTCAACGTAACCTGTAAGACCGAGATAGCAGGGGACATTGGCGTACAGGGTGTAATCGTTCATGGCGGCCTCGGTCTCGCCGTAGAGGAGATCGTCCTTCACAAAGGATAGCTCGGGATGTTCAAAGCACCAGATGATCCATGCGACGCACTCTCGGATATAGTCCCAATGCTCCCGAACGTAGGCGGGATCCCTCCCGGCAGCAACCCACGCGGCGAAGGTGCCCATCATCATGAGGCCGTGGCCGTCGGTCTCCTGATTGCCCAGATTACCGCACTCTTCCCCGAAGCGCTCGGGGGTGTACTGTGTTGGCCAGCCGTGATGAATGAGGAGTTGGGAGTAGATGTAGGGCTTATTGCACATAACGCTGAAATGTCCGGGAACGGGAATACCACCTAGTGTTACACCGTCACGGGGGTAGGCCATCATGAACTCACTGCCGAGGCGGCAGGAGTCCAAAGCCTTGCAATTCTGGCCGAACAGATTCAGAGTCAGAATGGCGCGGGCGCAGTCACGGGCATAGTAGGCATCGTAGTAGGAATTGGCGTTCAGGACGTACGGGCCGAAGCCATCGTACCGCCACGAGGGAGCGTTGTGATAGGAGGTATGGATAAAGCCGTCGGGATCGGTGCGCTCACAGAGGTTTTTCATGTTGTGATACACTGCGCCCGTAGCGATCTCCGCAAGGGGACTGCCGGAAAAGCTCACCCGATAGCTGTGGTAATCATCGGGGATCACAAAGGCGGGGGCCCTCTCAAAGTCCTCGTCGAAGGTATGGAGAGCATGCTCTATGGCGGTCAGATTTTCGGTAACTCGATCCATAGGCAGACACTTGGGATCTACCGTATGGGATGCGAAGAAGGCGGGGGCATCCTCCCGGAGGTCGGGAAGGGTCTCGCCGTCGGTGATATAGGCGTCAGTGAACACAGGTGAGCCCTTCTTGAGGGGTTGATCCTCGGTGGTGCCCCAGGGGACAGTATAGACCGACAGCACAGGGCGGGCGGGGTTCTTTGCGGGGTCGCTCACCACCTCCACGGCCGTCACGGGCAGATCCCGCAGAGCCACGCGAAGAAGCCACCTTTCCTGCCTGTCCCACGCGCCGTAGAGGGACAGGGTCTCCATAAGGCGGGTGGAAAGGGAAGGATCTGCCTCTTCTCCCATAAAGGGCGCGGGGGTTTCCATCCAGGTGGAATGAAGCCAGAGGGTATAGCCCAGGATAAGGGGAACAGTATCAGCGGAGCCATCGGCGTAGGTGATGACCAGATCCCCCAAATGATCCCCGACGAAGCGGATATCCGAGGGATCCGAGGTCCCCCATGCGGGACAGCCCGTGTCGGTGGAATGGTAGCCGCCAATAGCGTAGAGGTACTTGCCGCTTAAACGGTATTCATTCAGATATGTAACCGAAACAGAAGACTTTGTCATGATTCTTTCCTCCGCATGTTGTAACAGAGCCGCTCTGTTACAGATTTTGAGCAATTCAATTATATCACACATTCCGGCTGAGGTCAATACGTTCGGACAATAAATTCCTGAGTATCTCCAATCACGATGTGTTGCGGCTTGCTGAAAAGTCCCCGTCTCCCGAAAGACACCTTTTATGCTAACATTCCGGGCTTCTTTCCCGTCCGCCTGCACTCCGTGGGTGTGATTCCGTAGCATTTTTTGAACATGCGATAGAATGTAGAGTAATCCTTAAATCCACAGGATAAAGCCACCTCGCTCGCATGAATACCATCAACCAGCATATCGCAGGCTCGATCCAAACGGATATGAAGAATGTATCGCCACAGAGACACGCCCAGACGATTCTTGAACAGACTGTTGACGTGAACCGTGCTGTAATGAAAGACATCAACCACAAAGGAAAGATCCTGTATGTCCGCGTAATTTTGGGAAATATACTCAATAATCTGATCAATCAACGTGCTTTGGCGCGATGACTCCTTGGTAAAGCCGTCATATTTTCCGCTGACGGGAGTTCCATATGTAAGGATCTCACATAAAATGGGAAAGAGAATGCGGAAAAATTGTTCGTGTACGTCTCTTGCATCTGAGATACAAAGCCGCTTAACCGCTGCATACACATATGAAAAGCTCTCTCCGGAGAGTCGGCGCATACTCAGCTCACCTTCGCCGTGACTGTTGAATAATGCTTCTATGGCCGCCAGCATCTCCGGTTCACCGGGGATGACCCTCGGGGTGAACTGCACGTACAGGTACGCAAGCGGCTCGCTATCCTTCACGACCAGACGATGGGTCACCGTAGGCGGTAAGATCAGAACAGAACCGCGTCCCACCGTATACAGGTAATTCGACACCTCAAATTCAAAAGAGCCCGCAATGGGCAAAAACAGTTCATAGGAATCGTGAGAATGGGAGGAATAGTTTTCGGCCCGAGGAATGGCGTCTTTTCTTTCGTTGGCGCAGATACCGATGTATTCCATATAGACATCCTTCCTGAATTTGGTTTGCACGTTTTTGTATATTATAACACAAAATCATTGAAATTGCAATATTTTTGCCCGAAATTTATAATTGGAAAAGCAATCAGATTGTGTTATACTATATGATGAATTGGAATGTTTTTGGAAATTTGAAAATACGAAAGAAAAACAAAACGTTCCGGGAGGTACATATGAAGCATCAAAAGATTATGGTCACAGGGCTTGCCCTCGCTCTTGCTGTCAGCCTGCTTGCCGCTTGCGATCCTGTCAAGGAATCGGAAACCACGTCGGAGACTGACCCCGCCACCGCACCCGTCACCGAATCGGGAGAGGTCATCGAGCCCGTCACCGAGACTCCCACGGAGTCTGCCACCGAAGCCCCCACCGAGGAGATCACCGAAGCCCCCACCGAGGAGATCGAGTCTCACCGCCCCACCCGTGAGGACTGGGACGAGAACGATCCCGAAAATCCTTACTACAATCTCATTCAAGTCGGCACCGCCTTTGACGGCAAGACCCCCGTCTACGACGGCCGCTATGAGTTCGATCACGTCATTTGCCATACCTCCGACGGCGCAGAATTTTACAGTATGCAGGATGCCCTGGACTGGCTGGAGGGCTACGGCGGGAACATCCAGATGGATGCCGATTCCAACGTCTGTCTGAAGCTGGATATTCCCGATGACGGTTACTTCTACCGCATCGCCTACTGGTGGAAGAATTGCGATTTCGTCATGGACTACGGCGTAATCTACGACGATCAGAACAAGCAGGACGGGATCGTGGGCTACGCCTACTATTCCGATCTCTATGAACTGGATATCATTCAGGGGCTGGAGGGCACCTACGTTTGGGTCATCAAGGACACCTACGGCCTGACGCCCGGTTACTATAGAATGGTAGAGAGCGATGACCCCGACAGCGAGCTGTACTACGGCTACGATCTCGTTGCCTCTCTGGAGGAGTGGCCCGGACTGCCCAACGGCGAGATCCTTCCTGATTGATCCCAATTTTACTTGTTAAGGAGGTTATCCATGAAGCCCTATACGAAATTATTCATGCTCCTGTTAGCTCTCCTCACCGTGGCGGTCATCCTTTCCGCCTGCCGCGGGAATGATCCCACTACCAATACCGAGGCTCCCACAGAAACAGCCGCAACCACCGAACAGCCCACCGAACAGCCCACCGAAGCCCCCACCGAGGCCGAGACCGAAGCCCCCGACCTGTCCCTCAAGCTGGTGGTGGACGGCGCATCGAACTACGTCATTGAATACGATTCCGATCTCACCAAGATATCCGCTTACACCTTCCGCGAGGTTATCAAGAACGCCACGGGCGCGGAGCTCCGCATGGATGATTCGGAGTACGGCACGCCCACGGGCTATGAGTTCGCCGTCAGCTTCTACGACGGGAATGCCGAGGCTCTGGGCAACTACGGCTATGACATTTCTGCGGCGTTTGGTGTGGTGAATATCAAGGCCGCTACCCTGTCGGGCTTTGACATGGCCATCACCCGCCTGCTGGCCGATTGCGCCGATGGGCAGACCGTCAAGGTCCCCGCCGACTACGCCGTCACCGAGACTCTCAACTGGGGCACCGACTACGTCCTTGAGGGCGACGATTTCAAGACTGAGTATATCGACGGTATGTTCTACAACGATAAGAACGATTCCGTGGCCTACGTCTCCAACGCCATGTGGCATATGTTCGGCCTTGTGGACGACGGACAGGGTCTGGTCTACCGCTTCGGCAACGAGCCCACGTGGTACGAGTGGATGTCGGAAAAGATGATGTGGAGCGGCGACGCCTCCTACATCGGTGAGCTGAAGGGCAGGCTCCGCTCCTTCCCCCAGGTCTCCACGGGCTACATGTGGTCATGGGGCTCCATGCCCTACTGGCAGGTGGGTGATTGCTACTCCATCCACTACGACGGCACCTTCCGCTACATCGCGTCGGTCTACGACGTGGTCTCCTGGGAGGGCAACACCGATTTCCTCTTTGAGAAGGACAACGATACGGCGGGCGGTCAGTATGCTTCCGTGGATGCTTCCCGCGGTCGCACAATTCTGGACAAGACCGAGGCCTGCATGAACTACATTCTGGACTACCTCCACGGTAGGGAGGGCTATATCCTGCTCACCGAGGAGTCCACCTACCTCAACGCTGACGGCTCCGAGAGATTCGACTACGTCAAGGATGCCGATATGTACTGCTGGAACAACACGGGCAAGGACGGCTCCCACGCCTCCAACTACTGGGATAACCTTCCCTTCGGCGGCTACGACGGCTACTCCAACGCCCTGTTCTACAACGCCCTCCACTCTATGGCGGGCATCTACCGCATGCTGGGCGGTGACTATATCGCCAAGGCCGAGGAGCTGGAGGCTCTGGCCGTGACCGTCAAAGAGAAGTTCAACGAGCTCTACTGGTCGGATGAGACGGGGCGCTACATCGCCTGCATCGACTCCGACGGCAGACGGGTGGACTTCGGCCTGACCTTCCACAACTTCGAGATCCTGAAGTACGGTCTGGCCGACGCTGACAAGGCCAAGTCGGTCTTCGACTGGATTGACGGCGACCGCATCATCGAGGGCGAGGAGCGCACGGGCACGGCCATTCTCTCCTACGGTCAGAACATTCAGCGAGCCATCAACCGCCGCAAGCTCAAGGATCTGGAGGATCGCGGCCTTCGTCTGGCGGCTGTGACCAACACCATTCCCATCAACAACCGCGAGAACCAGAAGCTGGGCGTGGCCTGGTGGCACGGCCCCGAGGGCATCAACGTCTGGGGCAGCGCCTCCTATGGCAATCATCTGGAGAACGGCGGCTACATCTTCTATCCCGTGTTCTACGAGCTGATGGCCCGCACCGAGTACGAGGGTGCCCAGTCCACCACCGACCGTCTGGCGGACATCGCCAAGGTGTACGAGTACAACCGTCTGGTCTCCGACCTGGCCGCCAGCGGTTCCACCAACTGGCTGGAGGGTCTCAACGGTGAATTCCCCGAGAGCGGTCTGGTTCCCGCCACCTACACATACAGTCTGGTGGGCGCTACCGCCGAGTACGACGGCCTGCACCTTGCCCCCGCCTTTAACGACGTCTACGAGTACATGGGTGTTCGTCAGCTCAAGTACAACGGCAAGAGCTACGACGTCAAGGTCAACCGCGACGCCTCCTGCACCATCACCGCCACCGACGGTGCCGTGGACATGACCCTGCACTACACCCCCGAGCGCTTCGCTGATATGACCTACACCGTTACGGTCACGGCCGCTGACGGCACTACCACCTCCTCCACCGTGACCCCCGTGGACGGTGTCATCACCGTGGAGCTGAAGTATGAGAGCGTGACCGGCATCACCATCGCGCCCGTGTTTCCCTGATCCGCTGCGGCGGAGATCCCCATAGGCGCGCAGAGCTGACAAGGCTCGCGTCGCGAGAACATATGCGCCCTCCCCGCGGCGGGAGGGCGCTTTTTCGTGTGTTTTCTTGCTACAGCAAGGAAATCTCCAAAATCTCTTGCAAATTCCCCCCGAATGTGCTATACTGTATAGTTGGAATGTAATACCTGTATCGGGAGATTTTGACATGAAAATTTTTCTGCGCTGCCTTGGCATGTACCCCAAGGAAAGCATCCTCGCCCCCCTGTTCAAGCTCTTGGAAGCCTGCTTCGATCTCTGCGTCCCCTTGGTGGTAGCCGCCATCATTGATCAGGGCATCGGAGGCAATGACACCGCCCTCGTCTGGAAGCTCTGCGGTGTGCTGGTTCTGCTGGCCTTTGTGGGACTTGCGTGGGCCATCACCGCCCAGTATTTCTCCGCCCGCGCCGCCGTGGGCTCTGCCGCCAGAATGCGCCGTGAGCTGTTCGCCCATATGCAGTCCTTCACCTATGACCAGACCGACCGCATGGGCACCTCCACCATGATCACCCGCATGACCAGCGACGTAAACCAGCTCCAGACAGGCGTGAACATCACCCTCCGCCTCCTGCTCCGCTCTCCCATCATCGTCTTCGGTGCCATGATCATGGCCTTCACCATCAATACGAACTTGGCCCTCGTCTTCGTGGCCGCCATACCTCTCTTGGCCATCGTGGTCTTCGGTGTCATGCTGGGAGGCGTGCCCCTGTATAAGAAGGTGCAGAGCCGCCTCGACCGTGTTACCGCCGTCACCCGTGAGAACCTGTCGGGCGTCCGTCCCATCCGCGCCTTCCGCAAAGAGGAGGAGCAGATCGAGACCTTCTCGGCCGCCAACCGTCAGCAGACAAGCCTGCAAAACCGCGCAGGACTCCTCACCGCCATCATGAACCCCGTCACCTACGTCATCGTCAATCTGGCGGTGATCCTCCTCATCCGAAACGGCGCGTTTTCCGTCAATGACGGCATCATCACCCAAGGCGAGGTGGTGGCGCTGGTGAACTATATGGGTCAGATCCTCGTGGAGCTGGTCAAGCTGGCCACCTCCATCTTCACCGTCACCAAGGCCGTAGCCTGCGGCAACCGCATCGGTGCGGTGTTGGCTATGCCCACAGGCATGGCGGTCATCCCCGCCCCCGACGGCACTCCCGTCCCCTCTGCCGATACCCCCGCCGTGGTTTTCGAGAACGTTTCCATGACCTACGCGGGCGGCGGCGAGCCCTCCCTGCTGGACATCAGCTTCACCGCACGCCGCGGCATGACCGTAGGCATCATCGGCGGCACGGGCTCGGGCAAATCCACCTTAGTGAACCTCATCCCCCGCTTCTACGAGGCCACCGAGGGCACCGTGACCGTCTTCGGTCTCCCCGTGGCCTGCCATGATCCCGCAGAATTACGCGCCCGTATCGGCGTAGTTCCCCAGAAGGCCGAGCTGTTCAAGGGTACGGTGCGATCCAACCTCTGCTTCGGTGTCGAAAATCTCTCCGACGATCAGTTGTGGGCGGCTCTGGAGGCCGCTCAGGCCGCCGATTTTGTCCGTGAGAAGGAAGGAGGGCTGGATGCTCCCGTGGAGCAGAAGGGCCGAAACCTGTCGGGCGGTCAAAAGCAACGCTTGACCATCGCCCGCGCGCTGGTGGGAAATCCCGAGATCCTCATTCTGGACGATTCTGCCTCGGCGCTGGATTTCGCTACCGATGCCAAGCTCCGCAAAGCACTCCGAGAGCTGGCGGGGAATCCCACCGTGTTCATCATCTCCCAGCGCACCTCCTCCATCAAAGCCGCCGACCTCATCATCGTGCTGGAGGAGGGCCGCGCTGTGGGCATGGGTACCCACGAGGAGCTTCTCCGCTCCTGCGCGGTCTACCGCGAGATCCACGAATCCCAGTTCAAGGGAGGTGAAGCGTAATGAAGAAGACCAAGAAGAATACGAGCATCCTCCCCACCGCGGGAAAGGTACTCCGCTACCTCCGCCACTACCGCCTCCTCTTCGCCCTGTCTCTCCTGCTGGCCATTGTCGTGACAGCTCTGACCCTCTACCTGCCTATCCTCACGGGTGACGCCATCGACCTCATCGTAGCCCCCGGACAGGTAAATTTCACCGCCCTCATGCCCCTGCTGACTCGCGGTGCAATCATCATCGGCATCACGGCCCTGTGCCAGTGGCTCATGAATATCTGCAACAACCGCATTACCTTCGGGGTGGTGCGCCGTCTCCGCCGAGATGCCTTCGTGCGTATCCAATCCCTTCCCCTGTCCTATCTGGACAAGCGCCCCGTGGGCGACACCGTCAGCCGTGTCATTTCGGATGCCGATCAAGTCACCGAGGGTCTGCTCATGGGCTTTTCCCAGTTCTTCACGGGAATCCTTACCATTCTGGGCACCCTGTGCTTCATGCTCACCCTGAACCTCCCCATGACGGTCTGGGTGGTGGTGGCCACTCCCCTGTCCCTGTTCGTGGCCTCCTTCATTGCCCGCAGGACTCACCATCTGTTCAAAAAGCAATCCGAGATCCGCGCCGAGCAGACCTCTCTGGTGGAGGAAATGATCGGCTCCCACAAGGTGGTGGTGGCCTTCGCCCACGAGGATGAAGCCCTCCGCGACTTCGAAGAGATCAATGCCCGATTGGAGCAGACCTCCCGCAAGGCGGTGTTCTTCTCCTCTCTGGTCAACCCCTCCACCCGCTTTGTCAATAATCTGGTCTACGCAGGCGTGGCCCTCATCGGTGCTTTGATCTGCCTGTCTCCCACGGGGAGCATGACCCTCACCGTAGGCGGCCTCTCTGCCTTCCTCACCTACGCGGGGCAGTATACCAAGCCCTTCAACGAGATCTCCGGCGTGGTCACCGAGCTGCAGAACGCCATGGCCTGCGCCGCCCGCCTCTTTGAGCTCATCGAGGCCGACACCGAGATCCCCGATGCCCCCGACGCTACCGAGCTGACGGATCCCGACGGCCGTGTGGAGCTTTGCGACGTGGCCTTCTCCTACACCCCCGATAAGGAGCTCATCCGCGACCTGAATCTGACCCTGACAAGCGGTCAGCGGGTAGCCATCGTAGGCCCCACGGGATGCGGCAAGACCACCGTCATCAACCTGCTCATGCGCTTCTACGACGTGGACAGCGGCTCCATCAAGGTCAGCTCCACCGACATCCGCGACATGACCCGTCACTCCCTCCGCCGCCACTACGGCATGGTGCTTCAGGAGACCTGGCTGGCCTCGGGCACCGTCCGGGACAACATCGCCTACGGCCGTCCCGGCGCCACCGTGGAGGAGATCATCGCCGCCGCCCGTGCCGCCCACGCCCACGGCTTCATCAAGCGTCTCCCCGACGGCTACAATACCGTCATCGGAGAGGATGGCGGTTCCCTGTCCCAGGGTCAAAAGCAGCTTCTGTGCATTGCCCGCCTGTTCCTTTGCCTCCCCACCATGCTGATTCTGGACGAGGCCACCTCCTCCATCGACACCCGTACCGAGCTAAAGATCCAGAACGCCTTCGCCACCCTCATGAAGGGGCGCACCTCCTTCATCGCGGCCCACCCTCTCTCCACCATCAAGGCCGCCGACGTGATCCTGGTCATGAAGGACGGCCGCATCATTGAGCAGGGCAACCACGCCTCCCTGCTGGCCAAGGGCGGGTTCTACGCAGACCTGTACAACAGCCAATTCGAGTCTTAACACGTCAAAAAAGGAGCATTCCCCACAGCGGAGTGCTCCTTTTCCCGTTTCACTTGCTTTTTCTCCGATTTTGTGCTATAATTTTTTTGAAAAAACAAAAAACGACGGCACATTTGCTCGCCCCACGTTGTGTATATAGGTGAACGGGGTTTTTCGTCATTGAAATTGCTGTTTATCGGCCAGGGCTCTGCATGCCGAGCAAGCTCGGCGGGACCCGCTTAAGGGGCTTTTGAAAAAGTCCCTTAAGAATCCCCAAAACTTTCAAAAAAGGATTATTTTACAATACTTTTTGAAAGTTTTTGGAGTTCTTAGAACCTTCCCAAACTTTGCCGTAGGCAAATTTGCCCCGAGCGTAAGCGAGGAGGTTTTCCAAAAAGGTTCTAAGCCGCCGGAGGCCGTGCCTCCTCACCGACAAACCCAAATTTGAACTCCCCCACGAAAGGAGGTTTTCCCATGATCCT
>JAZOOM010000356.1:0-2406 GCA_045655025.1 Eubacteriales bacterium
GGCCTGGGAGGGGCGGAGGTAGACGGGAGTCAGTTCCGCATCGGTGGTACGGACACCTTCCCGATACAGACGAAGCCCTGCAAGAGCGGTGTTGTAGCCGCTCTGGTGAATGAGCCGCTCGGGGAGCAGGATCAAGCGCGCGCCCATGGTATCACAGAGCGCATCGTATACCAGTTTTGCCCCGTCACCCATGAGATACACGGGTCTGTCGGGGTATTTCTGCATCAATTCCTCCCCAAGCTCGGTAATGGCCAGCGCCCGATCCTCGCAGAGGCGGGACAGGGAAGCTCCGTCCCCGTCGAACAGGGCGTTGTACACCTGCTGACGGCGGGCGTTCATGGAGGGGCAGAGGATGCCGTCCAAGGCAACGCCGTTGAGGGCAAGAGCCTCCAAGGTGGATACGCCGACACAGGGCTTACCCTTTCCGAAGGCCATTCCCTTGATTGTGGATGCTCCGATACGAACACCCGTAAAGGAACCGGGGCCCGCGGTACAGACGAAAAGCTCCACGTCATCTACGGTATAGCCCGCGATCTTCAAGACCGATTCCACCATGGGAAGCAGGGTCTCGGAGTGGGTGTTGCCCGTATTGATGGTGTACTCCGCGATCAGCGTCTCGTCCTGACAGAGCGCTACCGAGCCCACCTGAGCGGTGGAATCCAAGGCCAGAATCAGCATAAGGGTGCCTCCTTCAGAGAAATGGTGATGCTCCGCTTGTCCACCTCGGGGGGGCATTTCTCAATGCGTACCTCCAGATACAGCTCGGGGAGCGCGAAGGGGATCTTCTCGCACCACTCGGCCACGCAGACCCCCGCGTCGGGATAGTCCTCAAAGCCGATGGAGTACAGGTCGTCCTCCGACTCGATGCGGTACATATCGAAGTGGAATAAGGGCTTTTTCCCCGGCACACGGTACTCGTTGACCAGGGAGAAGGTGGGGGAGCGGACACCCCGCCCGGGAGCCATGACGGATGCCAGCCCGCGGACGAAAGCGGTCTTGCCCACACCCAGATCGCCGTACATGGCGATAAACGCGGGGCACGTCTTGTCCTCTTCCATGATGGTTGCCAGTACCGCCCCCACCGCCTCGGTCTCCTCGGGAGAGTGGGTGGTGATGGTGACAGGCAGGGTATTCAACGTGAATTCTTGCATAACCGTACTCACGATTTCTTGTCCTTGACGTTCTCCCGAGTGCCGTCGGGACGGACGATGACGGTATTATCCAGGATACCCGTCATGGAGGCGCGGAATTCACGGATGTATTCCGTTCGCAGAGCGGCGCGCTCCTCCAGCTCTGCCTCGGTCAGGGTCTCGCCCGCTTTGACGCGGCGGGCAAATTCGTTGATGCGGTCGAGTTTTGCTTGTTCCATGGTGTTTCCTTACAGTATATGGGATGATGGGGGCGAAAGGGAAAAGAAACTCCCGCCCCGCAAACGGATAGGCCTATCCGCGCTGATCGGGACAGGAGTTTTCCCGTGATACACTCGGTTCTGTTTTCTCAAAGGGGACGGCATCTCATCACGACCGTCCTTGCGTTGGGATCGACAGGGAAATTACCCGGCGATGACCTTCACGAAGTTCTTCTTACCCTTGCGGAGCATCTTGCCCTCGCCCAGATCGGCGGGAGCGAAGGTGGTACGGGGATCGGTGATCTTCTCACCGTCGAGGGTCACGCCGCCCTGCTGGATGGCCTGACGGGCCTCGGACTTGGACTTGGCAAAGCCTGCCTTCACCAGCATGGTGGGCACGTCGCAACGGCCGTCCATGTAGAAATCCTCGGGAGCGAGGGTCAGAGTGGGGACGTGTGCGCCCTCACCGCCGCTGAACAGAGCCGTGGCCGCGGCGCGAGCCTTCTCGGCCTCCTCCTCGCCGTGCACCAGCTTGGTCAGCTCGTAAGCGAGAATGTCCTTGGCCTCGTTGAGCTGGGAGCCCTCCCAGTTGTCCATCTTGTCGATCTCCTCCACGGGGAGGAAGGTCAGCATACGGATGCACTTGAGTACGTCGGCATCCTCCACGTTTCTCCAGTACTGGTAGAAGTCGTAGGGAGTGGTCTTCTTGGGATCCAGCCACACGGCACCGGACGCGGTCTTACCCATCTTCTTACCCTCGGAATTGAGGAGCAGGGTGATGGTCATGGCGTGGGCGTCCTTGCCCAGCTTGCGGCGGATCAGCTCGGTACCGCCCAGCATGTTGGACCACTGGTCGTTACCGCCGAACTGCATATTGCAGCCGTACTTCTTGTAGAGATAGTAGAAGTCGTAGGACTGCATGATCATGTAGTTGAACTCCAGGAAGGACAGACCCTTCTCCATTCTCTGCTTGTAGCACTCAGCGCGGAGCATATTGTTGACCGAGAAGCAGGCACCCACCTCGCGGAGCACGTCCACATAGTTGAGGTCCAGGAGCC